>CAMAYM010000084.1 GCA_945862495.1 Bordetella parapertussis
AGCGCACACATTTAGTCGCGCGCTAAACAGTCTCTTAGGCAGTACCACCGACGGTAAGACCTTCCATCTTGATGGTTGGCATGCCAACACCGACAGGCACGCTCTGCCCTTCTTTGCCGCAAGTGCCCACACCGCTATCGAGTTTCATATTGTTACCAATCATACTGACTCGATTCATCGCCTCAGGTCCACTACCGATCAAGGTGGCTCCCTTGATCGGATACGTAATGCGACCATTCTCGATCATGTAGGCTTCAGAGGCAGAAAAAACGAACTTACCGCTGGTGATATCCACCTGACCGCCACCAAAATTGGCAGCGTAAATTCCTTTTTTAACTGAACCAATCATTTCTTGGGGATCTTCTTTTCCAGAGAGCATAAAGGTGTTAGTCATTCGTGGCATAGGCAAGTGCGCAAACGACTCACGACGCCCATTTCCCGTGACTCCGGTTTTCATTAAGCGCGCATTAAGGGTGTCCTGAAGATAACCACGCAAAATACCATCTTCTATCAGCACATTGCGCTGCGTAGGATTACCCTCATCATCGACATTGAGGGAGCCGCGTCGACCTTCGATGGTGCCATCGTCCACCACAGTCACGCCCTTAGACGCGACCCGCTGACCTACTTTGCCGGAGAACACGCTCGAGCCCTTACGATTGAAATCCCCCTCGAGACCGTGCCCAACCGCTTCATGCAACAAAATTCCTGGCCAACCCGCAGCGAGCACCACTGTCATCTCACCCGCAGGTGCGGGACGTGCATCCAGATTAATCATGGCCTCGTGAACCGCTAAATCCACGTAATGGCGAAGCGTCTCTTCAGAAAAATACTCCAAGCCAGAACGACCGCCCCCGCCGGAATGACCTGTCTCTCTGCGCCCATTTCGCTCCACTACAACGGAAAGGGATAAACGCACCAAAGGACGTACATCTGCAGTGAGACGTCCATCGCTACCGGCAATCATGACGACGTCGTACTCCATGCCAAGGCTTGCCATCACTTGTTTAACGTGTGGGTCTTTCGCGCGTGCCATTTTTTCAACACGCTCAAGCAGTCCGACCTTTTCAGGCGCGGTCATTGTCGTCAAAGGGTCTACCGGCTGGTAAAGACTCAAGTTTCGCTGAGCTTGCGTCGACTGCACGCGTGCCTTGCCAGCCCCTTGACGCGCAATGCTACGCACCGCATGTGCCGAGGACATCAACGCATCTGAAGACAATGTGTCCGAATACGCAAAGGCCGTTTTTTCGCCGGCAACAGCCCGCACACCGACACCCTGACTGATAGAAAAACTGCCCGTTTTGACAATGCCTTCCTCGAGGCTCCAACCTTCGCTGCGCGTGTATTGGAAGTACAAGTCCGCGTAGTCCACCTTGTGCGTAAAAATCTCACCTAGGGCGCGACTAAGATCAGACTCGCTCAGGCCCCAAGGGTCCAGCAGCAGTGATTTTGCGGTGGAGAGTGATGCAATAGCAGGATCAGTCAGTTTCATTTATCAGCAAATAATGTTCGATGCATAAGCGCTGGCAAGGATTGCCGCACCTCTTTTAAGCGACTAGGCTCTATCGTACCGCTTACGATACCCTCATGCTCGGGTAACACCTCTAGGATATCTCCCCAAGGGTCGATCAGCATCGAATGTCCCCAAGTCCGGCGACCATTCTCATGAACACCTCCCTGAGCGGGGGCCAGCACATAGCATTGGTTTTCAACAGCACGAGCGCGCAACAACAGCTCCCAATGTGCCTGTCCAGTTGTATAGGTGAAGGCTGAGGGCACCAAAATCAAGTCCACTTGACCCAGCGACCGATAAAGCTCAGGAAATCTTAAGTCGTAGCAAATAGATAAACCAAGCGTAATGTCTGGGGTCACTAAACGAGCTACACGGTCCCCCGCCAAAATAGCGCGTGACTCGTCATAACTCTCTCCCCCCCGCGCAAAACTAAATAAATGTATTTTGTCGTAGCGGGCGAGTTGTTTGCCATCAGGCCCATAAACTAGTTGAGTATTAAATACTCGTCCAATATCTGGAGAAACCAGTGGAATGCTTCCCGAGGACAAATAAATACCGTGTCGCGCAGCCGCCACTGATAAAAAAGTTTGTATCGGCCCACTGCCCTCCGACTCAGCGACGGAGAGCTTGTCGGTTTCTTTACGCCCCATCAAACAAAAATACTCGGGCAATACAACCAATTTTGCACCCTGGGCAGCTGCACGTGCAATCCACATATCGGCCGTTTCTATATTTCGCTCAACACACGAAGCAGAAACCATCTGAATTGCTGCAACTTTAAAAGGTAGCGGCAAGCAATCCTCAGCCGTATATTTAAAAGAAACTGAATTTGGCATATTAATTTCCAATTGCACAATGAGTAATTCTAATATTTTCTTAATATTAATAAAACTTAATTATATTAATGCGCACAGATGGAATATTTATTTTTAAAACTAAGATTTAATATGACAAAAATGTATGAAATATTGAGATAAATATAATTATTTACCATATACTTCAAATCAAGATTATTATGTTTACATCTTTCGTTTATTTAAAATTATCTTTAACTTTTTATCAGAGCAGGTTATGACACTTCAAAATTACGCAAGCCAGCAAGCAAAAATTCAAAAAGAAATCGAACGCCTCAACAAACAGGCTCAGCTTTTGCAAAGCAAGCAGCGCAAACCTGTCATTTCTAGCATTTTGCGCTCCATGAAAGAATACGGCATTACCCCTGAGGAAATCTCAGCCGCCTTCGGAAAGCCAAGTGCAAAAGTACGACAATCTGACCTCGTCAAGTCACCTAAGCCAGTAAAAGCCTCTAGCACTAAAAAACCTGTGGCGCCCAAATATCGCCACCCTGAAAGCTCCGCCACCTGGACGGGTCGCGGTAAAGCCCCCCTTTGGATCGTTGAAGCTGAAAAAAATGGGCAATCGCGTCAACAATTTTTGATTTGATCTGATCTCTAAATATATTTAAATCAAATACACCAATGGTTTGATAAAAAAAGGCCGAGAAGTTAGCTTCTCGGCCTTTTTTCAATATCATTTAATATGCTTAATCAATGGTGGCACCAGAAGCACGAACAGCCTTGCCCCATTGCTCCAGATCGTTATTAATGACTTTCTGAAACTCAGGCAGCGTCGTAATGAGCGTAGATGCACCCCGAGCGCGCAACTGATCCACAACCTTTGGCTCTGCTAGGACTTTATTTATTTCTGCATGAATCTTTTCACGCAATCCCAAAGGTGTTGCGCTATTTACAAAAAAGGCAAACCAAGAGTCCAGCGCCAAGGCAGGATAGCCTGCCTCACCAAAGGTCGGTACATTCGGCAACGCCTCAGAACGACGCGTCGCGGAAGCTGCCAAGGGGCGAACCGCCCCACTCTTGATCTGGCTCATAACAGATGGTGCGCTTGCATAGACGCCCTGCACTTGCCCCCCCATCACATCAGTCAACGCCGGAGCAACCCCTTTGTAAGGAACATGGGTAGTTTTAATATCAGCAGCCAAACCTAACATCTCATTGAGTAAATGATTGACTGAACCATTTCCCGAAGAGGCGATATTAATTTTTCCTGGGTGGGCTTTTGCATAGGCCACATATTCGGCAATATTATTAACTGGTAGAGCGGGATTTACGACTAAAACAAATGGCAAAGTAGCAAGTGAGGCAATCGGTGCTAAATCCTTGACCATGTCAAAAGACATTTTTTTGTAAAGTGAAGGATTAATCGCATGGGTGCCTGAATAACTCATTAACCATGTCGCGCCATCACTAGGGGATTTTGCGACCGCCTCGCTGCCGATATTACCACCCGCCCCAGGACGATTTTCAACAACGATGGTGGTGTTCCAGCGCTGGCTTAACTCTGCGGCCATCAGTCGTGAAATCGCATCAGAAGCACCACCAGCAGCTTGTGGAACAACAATTTTGATTGATTTACCCACAAGTTCCGATGGAATTTGAGCCATGACATTCAAAGACATCGATAAGGCCACTGAACCAAAAATCAATGTTGTCAGTTGACGTAAGTTTTTTTTCATTTTGTTCTCACTTAAAAAATTAATCGTTATTTTTATCAATATTAATTATGCATACTGAGTATAAATACTTATTAATACTCATTTAGGCTGATCACCCTTTAAGGTAATGCGATGCAGCAGGCGCTTATGACCATGATAATCATTAATCGGGTTATGTAAAACGCAACGGTTATCCCATAACGCGATCGATCCTGCTCTCCACGCGAACCGGCAGGTAAACTCAGGCCTGACCTGGTGCGCAAATAAATACTTGAGAAGTGGCTCACTTTCCTCCTCGGTCCAACCGACAAAGCGTGTAGTGTGACCGGGGTTGACATACAAAGCGCGACGGCCCGTCTCGGGATGAACACGTACAACGGGGTGCTCAGCACTAAGCTCCTCACGCTCAGACGTCTTACCTGAGTCCGCCAAGCGATCCTCGCGCGTTTTTGTCACGGCGGCCTTTGCAGAAGAATTTACTGCGTACATCCCCGTGAGCGTCTCTTGCAACGCCGGCGAAAGAGACTCAAACGCGGCGTAATTGCTCGAAAATAAGGTATCTCCACCATACGGAGGAATTTCGCGCGCAATCAACATTGTCGCCATCGGAGGCACTTTTAAGTAGGTGGTGTCCGTGTGCCATACCCCACCGAAATTATGCTTTTCATGCGGCAATTTCAATACGGGAATAATTAAGGGAAAATCAGGCAAGCCCTTAACAAACGGATATTCCACGACCTCACCAAAGCGCATCGCAAAATTTTGGAAGGTTTCGCAATCAAGTGGTTGATCGCGGAAGAAGATCACACCATATTTCAACCAAATCTCTCGGATCTGTGCGATTTGATCATCACTGACCTTGCCCTGCAGATCAATACCATGAATCTCTGCGCCCACGGCACCCGACAATGGTCTCACTTCAAGTTTTACATTCATTGCGTTGACATTATTAGAACCAAACGAACCTGAATCATAGGACAGAAACAAGGTTTTATCGGCTAGATTATCAGGTTTTTCTACGCAAGGATCATACAATGGTGCAGATTATTTAAGGACGACAGCATGCGCACAGAGACCGGCATCACGATTCGACGCGAAGACTACCGCCCCTTCGGTTTTCATATTCCCTCTGTTCACCTAGAGTTTGACTTAGACGCCAACTTGACTTGGGTTCGCGCTCAAATGGTAGTCGAACGCCGCAAAGATATTCCGGGCACCCGGGACTTCGTGTTGGACGGCGACGATCTTGCCTTGATCTCGATCCATCTTAATGGAGACCCACTCGATCTCGCCCGATACACACTGACTGAATCTCATCTTACGCTGATTGATCTACCCGATTACGCAGAAATCGTTATCGTTAGCACGTGCCAACCTGCAAAAAATACAAGCCTTTCAGGTCTTTACGTATCTGGAAGCAGTCTATTCACGCAGTGTGAAGCCCAAGGTTTTAGAAAAATCACTTGGTTTCCTGATCGCCCTGATGTGATGTCTGAGTATCACGTCACACTGCGCGGCCAGCGAGCGACTTACCCCTTGCTGCTCTCAAACGGCAATCTCGTCAGCAAAAAAGAATTAGAAGATCAGCGCCACGAAGTGCAATGGCATGACCCCTTTGTCAAACCGAGTTACTTGTTTGCGCTCGTCGCGGGCGATTTCGCGTGTAGAGAGCACCAGACAACTACAGCAAGTGGTCGCAAAGTTTTGTTACAGGTTTACAGCGACCCCGGCACTGAAAACCAAACTGAATGGGCCATGGCATCACTCGAGCGCTCACTGCGCTGGGATGAACAGCGCTTTGGATTAGAGCTTGATTTAGATCGCTTCATGATTGTGGCCGCCAGAGACTTCAATATGGGTGCGATGGAAAACAAAGGGCTCAATATTTTTAACGCTGCATACGTGCTAGCCAATCCAAACACCGCGACAGATTCTAACTATCAAGCGGTCGAAGCGGTCATCGGACACGAGTATTTTCATAATTGGACAGGCAACCGCGTGACCTGCCGTGACTGGTTCGAACTCAGTTTAAAGGAAGGTCTCACTGTCTTTCGCGATCAAGAATTTACAGCCGACATGATGGCACAGGGCCTCAGTGCTGCAGCGGCTCAAAGTGCAAGAGCGATCAAGCGTATCGATGATGTCGTGACCTTGAGAGCTGCCCAGTTTCCCGAGGATAGCGGCCCAATGGCACACCCTATTCGTCCCGAAAGCTATCAAGAAATTGGTAATTTTTACACGGCCACTGTGTATGAAAAAGGGTCTGAAGTGATCCGTATGATGCACACCTTGTTAGGTGAAAAGGCGTTTCGTGCAGGAATGGACGAGTACTTTAGACGGCATGATGGCCAGGCCGTTACGTGCGATGACTTTGTCGATGCCATGAACTGGGCGTTACTACGTCAACATCCAGACAAAAACCTCACGCAATTTAAACGTTGGTACAGTCAAGCCGGCACACCTCGGGTCACCGCATCACTTGAGTATGACGCGACCACGCAACGCTGCACATTGACCTTAACCCAGCAGTGCGCGCCCGTTGGCGTTGAAAAGCAATCAAATACGACCAAACTCCCCTTTCATATTCCAATCACGATTGGTTTGCTGGATGCCCAAGGGTGCGCCCTACCCCTCATCGTTAAAGATCAAGCGGGACTCACACCCACTGAGAGGATGCTCGAACTCACCCAACCATCGCAAAGCTGGACATTTGATAACATCTCAAGCCGCCCCACCCCTTCACTTCTGCGAGACTTCTCAGCTCCCGTCAACCTCCTCTACCCTTACACCAGTAAAGAACTTGCCCTACTTTCTTCGCATGACAGCAATGCCTTCGCACGCTGGGAGTCTGGTCAAGAACTGGCGACACGTCAGATTTTAAATATGGCCACCGCCTGGCGAGAAACGGGGCACGTTTGCAAGCCAGACCCCATCATGATTGAGGCCTGGGGTGCCATGCTCAAAGACAGTTCTGTCGATGCCGGCTATCAAGCACGCGCGCTGAGCTTACCCGTTGAAAAAACAGTGTTAGAGCGTATGGATGCAATGGACCCTGTCGCGGTGTCACATGCGCGCGCCGCGCTCAAACGCATCCTTGCACAACAGTACAGCGCTGAACTTTTCAATACTTATCATCAACAAGCAACGCCCGGAAGTTATTCACCCGCTCCGGGGCCAGCCGGAAAGCGTGCGCTTAAAAATCTCGCACTGTCTTTTCTGATTGCCGCCCAACATTCCGAGGCTATTAAATGTGCTTTTCAACAGTTCAATCATGCGACCAACATGACCGATCGCATGGCCGCCTTCGGTGCACTCACTCACGAGACGAACAGCCCGCGCACAAGTGACGCCATTATTCAGTTTTATGAAAACTGGCAGCATGACCCCCTAGTGATTGACAAGTGGTTTGCTGTGCAGGCTTCATCACCCTTGGTCAGGGCAGAAGGCATGCTTGGACTCATGTCGCATCCAGCCTTTACATTGCGCAATCCAAATCGCGCCAGAGCCGTGATTTTTCAATTTTGCATGGCCAATGTCTTGGGACTCCATGCCGAAGATGGCAGCGGCTATCGTTTTTGGGCAGATCAAGTGCTCGCGCTAGACGCGCTCAACCCAGAAATTGCCGCACGTTTAGCGCGCGCCTTTGATCAATGGGCGCGCTTTGTGCCAGCAGTGCGTGCGCAGATGCAACGTGAACTCCAACGCGTCGCTGCACACCCCGACTTATCACGCAACACGCTTGAAATCATTTCTAAAGCCTTGGCGCTGTAATCTTTCTCTACCTAGCCTACACTGTTACTTCATCATATCGACACTACAACATGAAACGTAAAACTCTCACCCAGTACCTCGTTGAACAGCAACGCGCTGAGCACGCACTCGGATCAGAAGTACGCTTGCTCATTGAAATTGTCTCTAGAGCCTGCAAAACAATCAGCCATGCTGTCAGCAAAGGCGCTTTAGGCGGTGTATTAGGCAGCCTAGAAAGTGAGAACGTTCAAGGCGAAGTCCAAAAAAAGCTTGATGTGATTTCGAACGAAGTATTACTAGAGGCCAATGAGTGGGGTGGCCACCTTGCTGCAATGGCCTCCGAGGAGATGGAAACCATTCACCTCATCCCCAATCGCTACCCTAAAGGCGAATTTTTGTTGTTGTTCGACCCCTTGGATGGCTCCTCCAACATCGATATCAACGTCTCAATCGGTACGATTTTTTCTGTGCTTCGCGCGCCTGCCAGCGCCTCGGGACGTGAAATTACCGAAGAGGATTTTCTGCAGAAAGGCAGCACACAAGTTGTCGCGGGTTATGCAATTTATGGTCCTCAGACCATGCTGGTCCTGACAATCGGTCAAGGCGTCATGGGCTTTACGCTCGACCGCGAAATGGGCTCATGGCTGTTGACGCATGAAAACATGACGATCCCTGTGGACACCAAAGAGTTTGCGATCAATATGTCGAATATGCGCCACTGGGCGCCTCCCGTGCGTCGCTATATCGACGAGTGCTTGGCCGGAAAAACAGGTGTACGCGGTAAAGATTTCAATACGCGCTGGATCGCAGCGATGGTCGCTGACGTGCATAGACTCATTACCCGCGGCGGTATTTTTATGTACCCTTGGGATGCCCGTGAACCCGGCAAACCAGGCAAGCTACGCCTGATGTACGAAGCCAACCCGATGAGCATGTTGGTTGAACAAGCGGGTGGCGCTTCGACTGACGGCACGCAACGTATCTTGGACATTCAACCTACTAGCCTGCATCAGCGCGTCGGCGTCGTGCTGGGCTCGAAAAATGAAGTTGAACTTGTGACGCGCTATCACCATGAGGCTAATAAGTAAGCCCAAACCTTTAAAAGGCTGCCAAGCCAATAGCGGTGTGACTGAGTCAAAAAAGCCTGCCGGTGGAGTATACCGGCAGGCTTTTCAACGCTCAGGTATGGCGACGCGAGTAGAAACGTGATTAGTTCAAGGTAAAAATCGTCGCGCCCGTTGTCTTGCGCGAAGCCAAGGCCGCTTGCGCCTCACCTGCTTGCTCGAGCGGATAGCGCTGGTCAATACGAATCTTGATCTTTTTGGCCAAGACCATTTCGAACAACTCGTCCGCAGCGGCCTGCATTTTTTCCGGGGTATTGACGTGTACGGCCAGAGTAGGACGTGTCACATACAAAGAACCTTTGGCAGCCAAAATGCCTAAGGAGACGCCTTCGACAGCACCTGAAGCATTACCGTAGCTCACCATCAAACCGCGAGGCTGCAAGCTATCGAGCGAAGTCATCCAGGTGTCTTTGCCCACGCCATCATAGACAACGGGAACTTTCTTGCCACCCGTCAGCTCAAGCACACGCTCAGCGACATTTTCCTTGGAATAGTCAATGACTTCCCAAGCGCCATGGGCCTTAGCAAGCGCTGCTTTTTCTGGGCTGGAAGCGGTACCGATGACCTTGACACCTAGCGCCTTGGCCCACTGACACGCGATCAGTCCGACACCACCTGCTGCTGCGTGAAACAAAATGGTTTCACCTTCTTTGATACGGTAGGTCTGGCGCAATAGATATTGAACAGTCAAGCCTTTAAGCATCATGGCCGCGGCTTCTTCGAAGCTGATGCCGTCAGGCAGCTTGACGACTTGCGCAGCAGGTACGTTGCGCGCTTGGGCGTAAGCACCAATCGGGCTTTGACCATAGGCCACGCGATCACCTTCTTTGAAGCGCGTCACGGCCTTGCCAACTGCAGTTACCACGCCAGCACCCTCGAAGCCCAAACCATGCGGTAAAGGACTCTTATACAGACCGTCGCGGAAGTAAATATCGATGAAATTCAGACCTGCAGCGTGCTGCTTGATCGTGATTTCGTTATCGCCTGGAGCAGGCACTTCAACCTGAACGAGTTGCAAGACTTCAGGTCCGCCGTTTTTTTCAATGCGAATGGCTTTAACTAGATTGCTCATGAGTGCTCCAGATAGTATAAAAGGAAGGCAAATTGCTAGAAATTACCAAAGATTTCATCACCCGCAAGTTTATATCGTACGCGGGGTAAAATGCACTTTTACCTCGACAAATTGCAGGAAACTATGGCCGGACACAGTAAATGGGCCAATATCCAGCACCGTAAAGGTCGCCAGGATGCCAAACGCGGAAAACTTTGGACCAAAATCATTCGTGAAGTCACGGTTGCTGCCCGCGCGGGCGGTGCCGATCCCGATGCAAATCCCAGACTCCGTATGGCTTGGGACAAGGCAACCGCAGCCAATATGCCCAAGGAAAATATTCAACGTGCCATTACGCGTGGCGCAGGGGGTGCCGATGGCGCCAACTACGACGAGATTCGTTACGAGGGTTATGGCGTTGGCGGTGCAGCAGTCGTTGTGGACTGCATGACCGACAACCGGACCCGAACGGTGGCGGACGTGCGCCATGCGCTGTCTAAAAATGGTGGCAATCTCGGCCAAGAAGGCTCGGTCGCATTTATGTTCACTCATTGTGGGCAGTTTGTTTTTGCGCCAGGCACCTCCGAGGACATTGTGATGGAAGCCGCGCTTGATGCCGGCGCAGACGATGTCGTGACAGACGAGGAAGGTGTGATCGAAGTCACCTGTGCCACGACCGCCTTTGCTGCGGTGCACGATGCCTTGCAAGCCAAAGGCCTTGTACCTGAAATGGCCGATATCGTGATGAAGCCCAACAATGAGGTTGAGCTCACAGGCGATGACGCAATCAAAATGCAAAAATTACTTGATGCTCTGGAGTCACTCGATGATGTCCAAGAGGTTTATACCAACGCCGTCATGGATGAGCAGGACTAAATACGCATGAAACTACTTGTTATTGGCTCTGGTGGCCGCGAGCACGCTTTAGCCTGGCGTTTATTGCAATCCAAACGTGTTGAGCACGTATACGTGGCGCCCGGAAACGGTGGTACCGCGTTGAT
>CAMAYM010000085.1 GCA_945862495.1 Bordetella parapertussis
TGAATTTCTAAGAAAGGGCTTTCTGCATTGATTGAATATTCGCCAATGTAGTGGTCTACCCTCATGCCCTTTGATCCTGGTCGCCAAGGTTCAATTTGGGTCGTAAACAAAAATTTCCATTCTGCTGAGGCTGAAAAACACAGCAAAAGTAACCCCAATAACACCCACTTTTTTTGCATAGCTTGTCTACACCGCCTTACTTTCTCAACACAAAAAGCTAAACCTCTTGACTGATGCCATTCACCGTGAAATATTTCGTGTAATTGGCCAAAAGTTGTAAATTACAATTTTTCCAGCACTTGAGTAGATTTTACGTTCGGAGTCATTTTGCACGCGAAAAGTTAAGTGCTAGGTAAGGTGCTCGAACTGAATTCCTTATAAGTTCGACTCCATGCTCGGACACTGAACTTTGAAATCCTAGGTTGCGCTCAATCGGTTTAGTATTGAGTTTGAGGACCGGGTCCCTCAGCAATGAGCCTTAACTCCCTTTAGACAAAAATCGGACAACCTCTTTTCTCAGCCACGATTAAGTAGATTCAAAAACCTATGGAGTGCCCACTATGAAATCTTGCGCAGGCGTCACCAGCACCATGATGAAGGTGAACTTGTCTTTGAATCACTTCCTAGAGCGAGCAGGGACATTGTTTCCTTGCAATGAAATCGTCTCACGGTTGCCAGACAAATCATTGGTCAAGCATTCTTACGGACAGTTTTATAGCCGCACCCGAAGCTTGGCGCAGAGCTTAAAAAATTTGGGACTGAAAAAAGGCGATCGAGTGGCCACCTTGTGTTGGAATCACCACGCTCACTTGGAATGCTACTTTGGAATTCCTGCTGCTGGCGGCGTGATGCACACTCTGAATTTGCGTCTCTCACCTGACGAAATTGCATGGATTGCAAATGATGCGCAAGACCGATTTTTGATCATCGACGACATCTTGCTGCCGCTTTACCGCCAGATTGAGCACAAGTACAAGTTCGAAAAAGTCATTGTGTTTCCCTTTTCTGGCGCCGATGTACCTTCTGAATTTTTGAATTATGAACAGTGGTTGTCCGATATAGATGCTAGCCGTTTTGAATATGCTGCTCATGAAGAAGACGATCCGGTCTCCATGTGCTACACCTCTGGCACCACCGGACGACCCAAGGGGGTGGTCTACTCGCACCGCTCAACAGTTTTGCACACACTGGTCGCCTCTCTAAGTGATTTCTGGTCTTTACGTGGCACCGATGTGGTCTTACCTGTGACGCCCATGTTCCATGCAAACAGCTGGGGCATACCTTATGGCGCTGTCATGATGGGCGCCAAACTTGTGTTTCCTGGTCCGCACTTGCATCCAGACGATCTGCTGGACTTGATGCAACTTGAGCCGCCCACTTTGTCTTTAGGTGTGCCCACTATTTGGATGGGTTTAATTCAGACCTATGAAGCGGCTTTGACTCAACAATCAGGCCGTTGGAAATTGCCTACCGGCATGCGCAGCTTGGTTGGCGGTGCTGCAGTACCCGAAGCCCTCATTCGCGCATTCGACAAACATGGCATCTGGATTATGCAAGGCTGGGGTATGACCGAAACTTCTCCGGTGTGCACCATTTCTTATCCCAAGGCAGAATTGCGCGACGCCCCTCTCGAAGAACGCTACCGCCGTGCCGCCATGGCCGGTATTTCGGTACCGCTGGTTGATTTGCGCATTCGCAATGAGGAAGGCCAAGACCAAGCTTGGGATGGACAGCAAGTTGGCGAACTTCAGGTTCGTGGTCCCTTCATTACCGGTAGCTACCACCAACTGCCCGTGACTGATGATAAATTTACTAGCGATGGTTGGCTTCGAACTGGCGATGTGGCTAGCGTGGACACCATGGGGTTTGTTCGCATCACCGACCGCACCAAGGACTTGATTAAATCAGGCGGAGAGTGGGTTAGCTCGGTCGACCTGGAAAACGCGCTGATGGCCCACCCTGGCATTGCCGAGGCTGCAGTCATTGCCATTCCAGACGAAAAATGGAGCGAACGTCCTTTGGCCTGTGTTGTGGCCAAACCCGGCCACTCAACGCAAGCCGACGAACTGTCGGCTCATTTGCTAAAGATGGGCTTTGCCAAATGGCAAGTACCCGACCGCTATGAATGGATCTCTAGTGTTCCCCGCACTTCAACCGGTAAGTTCTACAAAGTCAAGTTACGAGAAATGTTTCCTAGGTAAATCTGTTCGGAAAAGTCCCTATAGTCAAGTTGTTTATTTCTAGGAGTATCGGAATAAGTTTTTGTAACCCGAAAATTCTGAAGGGGATGAATGACCATACAGGATACTTTTGACGAGTCTAGCCTCAGTGCCGATGCACCCGTGCTTCTGTCGGTTTCGCAAGTTACCGTCACATTCCGCGGCATTGTTGCCTTAGACGGTGTCTCCTTCAACGTTCAAAAAGGACAGATCGCCGGCCTTATTGGTCCCAATGGTGCAGGCAAAACTACATTGTTCAACTGCCTCTCTCGCCTGTATGAGTACAGCAATGGTCAAATACATTTTGATGGACACAGCTTGGAAGGCATGACACGCCACAAGACCGCAGAAATTGGAATTGGCCGTACCTTTCAGAATTTGGCACTTTACAAAACCATGTCCGTGTCGGACAACATCAAGGTGGGTTCACACTGCCGTGCAAAAAAAGGTTTTCTGGATCACGCCCTGCGACTACCTGGTGTGAGTCAAGAAGAAGCCAAAATACACCATAACGCAATGCAATTGATCGAATTTTTAGATTTGCAATCGGTGGCCTTGCGTAAAGTTTCCGACTTATCTTTTGGCACGCAAAAACGCGTGGAACTTGCCCGTGCATTAGCCAGCCAGCCAAAACTCTTGTTGCTTGACGAACCAGCCGCAGGCCTGAACCATGAAGAAGTTAGTGCCTTGGGCGATCTGATCAAGCGAATCCGTGACGAATTCAAGATCACAGTGCTACTGGTGGAGCACCACATGAGTCTTGTGATGAGTATCTCGGACAAAGTAGTGGCTCTAAATTTCGGCAAAAAAATTGCCGATGACACTCCTTCTAAAGTGCGTCAACATCCTGATGTGATCCAAGCTTACCTAGGGTCTTCAAAATGAGCCGAATGCTTCTGGAAGTCAAAGACCTTTTTGCTGGCTATGGTGGCACCGAAGTGCTGCATGGTCTGTCGATGGAAATTGAGGAGGGCAGTATCACTACTTTGCTGGGTGCCAATGGTGCGGGTAAAACCACAACGCTGCGTGCTTTGTGCAAAATGATCAAAGTTCGCGGTCAAATTATCTTCGATGGTCAGGCCGTTGAAGGTAAGGCTACCGAGGATATCGTTCGACTGGGTGTGGCTCATGTGCCCGACGGTCGTGGCACCTTCGGCAGCCTTTCCACCGAGGAAAATTTGCGACTTGGCAGTTACACCCGCAAAGACAAAGACGAGGTGGCACTGGATATGGAGAAGATGTACAGCCACTTTCCTCGCTTGAAAGAAAGGCGCAATCAGCAAGCGGGCACTCTTTCTGGTGGTGAGCAACAAATGCTGGCAATTTCAAGGGCCTTGATGTTGCGCCCCCGATTGTTGCTACTGGACGAGCCTTCGTTTGGATTGGCACCACTCATTGTGAGAGAGATTTTTGAAATTATGCAAACCATCAACCAGAGCGACAAAGTAACCATTTTATTGGTTGAACAAAACGCAGCCATGGCACTCGATGTGGCAAAGTACGCCTACCTTTTGGAAACTGGCAAGCTTGTGTTGTCGGGGCTTTCCAAAGACCTTAAACAAGACGAAGCTGTTCGTCGCTCTTACCTCGGCCACTGAGCACCTACCCATGGAAACCCTTGTCCACCAAGTTATAGCCGGCATTGCCACTGGAGGGGTTTACGCCAGCCTTGCCTTGGCACTGGTGATGATTTACCAATCGACGCACCACATCAATTTTGCGCAAGGTGAAATTGCCATGTTTGCCACCTATATGGCTTGGACGCTGATCAACGCTGGCGTCCCTTATTGGCTGGCTTTCTTCTGTACCGTCTTGTTATCGTTTAGCTTGGGGGTCTTGATTCAGCGCATCATCATTAGACCCGTCGAAAATGCGCCGGTACTCAATATTGTGGTGGTTTTTATTGGACTTCTTGTCATACTCAACAGTATTGCCGGTTGGATTTTCACCTACACCATCAAAGCCTTTCCATCGCCTTTTCCCAAAGAGCCGCCGTTTGGTTTGTATTTCATCTCTTCTCACGAACTGGGCTCTATTTGCGTCACCATGATGCTTCTGCTTTTACTTTATAGTTTTTTCAAGTTCACCCCGCTGGGACTGGCCATGCGCGCAGCAGCGCAAAACCCGGACTCTAGCCGTCTGGTTGGCATCCGCGTGGGTTGGATGTTGGCCTTAGGCTGGGGGCTTGCTGCCGCCATTGGCTCTGTTGCCGGCATGATGATTGCGCCTGTGGTGTTCTTAGAGCCGAACATGATGTCGGGGATCTTGCTCTATGCCTTTGCTGCAGCATTGGTGGGGGGTATTGACAGCCCAGGGGGTGCCGTATTGGGTGGCTTTATCGTTGGTATTCTTGAAAATATTCTAGGTGCCTACGTCATTGGCACCGAACTCAAGTTGTCGGTCGCATTGGTACTGATCATTGTTGTGCTGACCATCAAACCCGCCGGTTTGTTCGGTAAGGTGATTGTTTCAAGGGTCTGAACTAGATGTCTTCCAATCTGCCATCGTCCGAAAATTCGATCCCTTGGATTCGCATCGTATTGGGCCTGATCTTGGCCTGCATCATGCCCTTCTTCATTTCAAATTACAGTGTGTTTCAAGCGTCCATGGTGTTGAGCTATGCCATTGCCTTGGTCGGAATGAACATTCTCATTGGTTACAGCGGTCAAATTTCTTTAGGACACGGAGCCTTCATGGCCATCGGGGCTTATACCAGTGCCATCCTGATGGACAAAATGAATATTCCTTATTGGATGACCATCCCGATTGCGGCCTTCATCTGTTTGTTGGTCGGTTTTTTGTTTGGCTTACCCGCCCTGCGACTAGAGGGCCACTACTTGGCCTTGGCTACGTTTGCTTTGGCTGTGGCCTTACCGCAGCTGCTCAAGTTTAAGCATCTAGAGTTTCTGACCGGTGGGGTGCAAGGCATTGTGATCATGAAACCCGACCCACCTTGGGAGTCTTTGTTCGGTTTGAAGCTCAACTCAGACCGTTGGCTTTATTTCCTTACCTTGGCAGTCACCTTAGTGATGTTCGTCATTGGTTGGAATCTGATTCGCGGCCGAGTAGGTCGTGCCCTTATCGCCATCCGCGACCAACCTATTGCTGCCGCCTCCATGGGCATAAATACGCCAATGTACAAAAGTCTGGCTTTTGGTGTGAGCGCCATGTTCACTGGCGTGGCGGGTGCACTCAGCGCTATTTTGGTGGCCTTTGTGGCACCTGACAGTTTCACCGTTTTCCTGTCAATCACATTGCTGGTTGGCATGGTGATTGGCGGCGTGAGCTCCTTGACTGGTGCTTTGTATGGCGCGATATTTATTCAGTTCATTCCAAATATCGCTGACCAGATTTCTAAGGCGGCGCCTTGGGCCATCTATGGAGCCATGTTGATCCTGTTTATGTACATCATGCCAACAGGTATTGCAGGTGCCATTCGTTTGTTGGGTGAGAAGCTTCGCATTGCTCGCTCTTGATTTTCAATCCCTTCTCGCAACCAGGAGTACCTATGAAAAAGAGACAATTTACCTTGACGGCTCTGTGCATTACCCTCATTGGCTTTGCCCTACCGACGGCTGCGCAAAAAAAATACGATCCTGGTGCCAGCGACACTGAAATTAAAATTGGTCAAACCATGCCCTACAGCGGCCCTGCCTCAGCTTATGGCGTCATCGGCAAGGTTCAGGCGGCTTACTTTAAGCAACTGAACGAACAAGGCGGCGTCAACGGCCGTAAGATCAATTTCCTCACCCTAGACGATGGCTACAGCCCGCCCAAAACGGTGGAGATGATCCGCCGTTTGGTAGAGCAAGATGAAGTCTTGTTGACCATGGGCACCTTGGGCACACCTTCCAATACTGCTATTCACAAGTACATGAATACCAAGAAAGTGCCGCACATGTTCTTGGCTACTGGCGCATCTAAATGGAACGACCCGAAAAACAATCCTTGGACCATTGGCTTCAACCCCAATTACCACTCTGAAGGTAAGCTTTATGCGCAGCATATTTTGGCAACCAAACCCAATGCCAAAATCGCGGTGCTATTTCAAAACGACGATTACGGAAAGGACTACTTCAACGGTTTCAAGGATGGTTTGGGTGCAAAAGCTGCAAGTATGATTGTTTCGCAAGCCTCTTATGAAGTAACCGACCCTACCATCGACTCTCAAATTGTCACACTTAAGGGCTCGGGTGCAGACACCTTTTTCAACATCACTACCCCCAAGTTTGCAGCGCAAGCCATTCGCAAGGTCAGTGACGTGGGCTGGAAGCCCACACACTACCTGAACCAAGTTTCTGCTTCGGTGGGTAGCGTCTTGAAGCCTGCCGGTCTTGATGTTTCTGTGGGCTTGATTTCAATGCAGTACATCAAGGAAGGTGCTGATAGCCGCTGGGATAACGACCCGACCATGAAGGACTTCAAAGCATTGATCAAAAAATATTCGCCTGAAGTCAGTCCAGACGATGGCACCGCTACCTATGCCTATGCGATGGCCCAGTTGATGGTGCACGTGCTCAGGCAGGCGGGGGACAACCTGACCAGAGAAAACATCATGAAACAAGCTACCAGCATCAAGGACTTTCAAGTACCGATGGCCTTACCCGGTGTATTGGCTAGCTCTTCGCCAACTGATTTTGCTTTGTTCCAAACCATGCAGTTAGTGAAATTTGATGGTAAAAACTGGATTGAATTTGGTAAACCCGTAGCTGTGAAGTAATTCACTGCAACATTCGTAAATGTCGCATTTAGAGGCATTTTTTATGTTTTGACCCCGGCATTATGTAAAACTGAGCCTTCCAGAATCAAGCTATCACTTTAATATCTATGTTCTAAGGTATTTCGTTTGCAGATGCTTGCCAAGCTTTGGGAAGGTTAAGAGTGCCAGTACATGATGCACTTAAATTGAACGGTGTAATCAAAATGTCTGTATAAGTTTCATTTGGAGATCTTTAAATTGAATGATCTATCTAAAGTTACTTTGATCTCTGGTAAGGCAATTGCCAGTACGCTGAAAACTGTTTCTACTTTGGGTGAAATAGGAAAAAAAATTTTAGACTCTGCCGGAATTCAAGAGATCGATCTTGAAGGTTGGTATCCGAGTAACTTACGAATTCAAATGTTTGATGAAACATTTGAGCGATTTGGTTCTGAAGCTTTATTTGTTTTTGGAATCAATGTCATATTTTCTTATCGTGATGCCATGGCTTATGGTAAACAATTAAGAATGAATTTTCTGAGTTCTTTAACATCAGATCCCTCGGATGAAAATATTCTTGAGGCACTTTATGAGGTTATGAAAAAAATAATCTTGCATCGAATACTGTGATTAAAAGTGCAACCAGAGGCCATCATGACTTATACGGCGCTCAACTAATTAAAAACTCAGAAACAAATTTTTTGATCTATATAACAGCTGCACTTAATCAAAACCATGAGGTATTTTTCCGAGGTTCAATACAAGCTACTTTAGGGATGGTGCTGATTGAAAAATGGGAAATAGAGGTTGTTACGAAATCCATCATCTTTAAGCCTGAATTAGAAATGACTACATTTGAATATGAAGTCAATTTCAAAAGCTATGAAGGCGATAAAAGTTTAGATGAACTGTTAATTGATTTGCAAATAGAAGCACGAGATGCATTGATGCATAAGGTTGTATTGGACTCAGATAATTCTTTGAGAAAATTGGACGCTTCTCATCAAGTTGTACTTGAGTCTGTGAATTACGCAAGTCGGCTGCAAAGAGGTCAGCTACCAAGACAGGAAAAAATAGAGGATTGTTTTGCTTCTTTCTCGTCTATTTGGGAACCGCGCGACACAATTGGTGGTGACTTGTATTGGCTTTCTAGCTCGCATCTGTCTGCCCCCTTTGTGTTGGCTGAGTTGGCAAAGCTGGAGGTGAACAATGCGTAAGACATTTGACCCAACGCAGTTGATCCAATTTATCGGAACAACTGGCTATTACTGCATCAGCCGCAGGCACCTGCTGACTGATGGCACCAAGTACTTGGCTGAAGAGGCCGAGTGCTTTTGGATGATGGACGCGATTGCCAGCCACCTAATCGAGATTGGCACTGAGGACTGGTTTGTCCAAGTGCGCATGACAGTGAACGGCAACAGGGCAACGATGATCTATGAAGATGGCAGTGGTCATGAGCACGCCCGTCAAGAGATCCCATACACAGACTTTCCTATGCATGCGATTTCGTTGTTTGCCTGCTGGGACGGTGAGCACTGGGTCATCATGCTGCCTGGCGAGTACTGAGCATGTCCATCTATTGCGCTGATTTTAAAAATAAACTACAGTGTAGTTATGAGCAATATCAAATTTGAATGGGATGCCAGAAAAGCTTCTGCAAACGAAAAGAAACACGGCATTTCTTTCGATGAAGCTCGTACGGTTTTCTTTGATGAAAACGCCAAGTTGATTGATGACCCAGATCATTCCGATGATGAGGATAGGTTTGTTCTGCTGGGCTTAAGTCGCTCACTCAAAGTTGTGTTGGTTTGCCATTGCTATCGTGAAGAGGGAAATGTGATCCGGATCATTTCTGCTCGTAAGGCGTCCACGCATGAATCTAAGCAATACCGATAAGAGGTGCACCATGAGAAAAGAATACGATTTCACCAAGGCGCGTAAGAATCCTTATGCCGCGCAGCTGAAAAAGCAGATCACCATTCGTTTGGATGAAGATTCGATTGGCTACTTCAAAGGTATCTCGGAGCAAGTTGGCATCCCATACCAAAGCTTGATTAACCTTTACTTGCGCGATTGTGCAGCCCATCACCGCAAGTTAGATCTGCGTTGGAAGTGAGTCGTCAACGAGCTTGAATTCAATTTGAGCTTCTGACCAGACTAGGGCCAGACTACCTGGAGCCAGCCATGCTGCGCAACTTGCCAGGCGGCGATTCGATCAACACACATGAAGAGGCCATGCGATATGCGTTGTCGCAACTCGGTCCATTGCAGTCAGGTGCGCAGCGCCATGTATTGCTTGGTCACGCCTTTGTTGCTGGGTCTGCTGAGTGCGAGTCTGAACGATCTATTTCTGTAGGTGGCACAGGCGCTGTTCCCAGCAGCGTGTTTGATGGTTTTGATGTAGTGGCCCTTGGACATCTTCACAGGCCGCAAACTGCTGGTGCTGAGCACATTCGTTATTCGGGTTCCTTGCTCAAGTATTCATTCAGTGAAGAAGCGCATACCAAGAGCGTGAATATCATTACTCTGGCCGCAAAGGGTGCGCCGCAGTTTGGGCGTGTCCTAGATTTTGTGTAAACGGTCTAATGGCAGGAAACTGCCTTCATCTTCAAAGGAAGAGAAATGACCGTAAGCAACGAACTGATAGACCGCCTGTTGGCGGATTACAAAAAACCTGAAGACCTCATCGGAGAAAACGGGCTTCTCAAGCAATTGACCAAACGCTTGGTCGAGCGTGCGCTTGAAGCTGAGATGGCTGAGCACCTTGGGCACGGCAAGAACGAACCCGTTGCCAATCCCAAGGGCAACACCCGAAATGGAAAGAGCAAGAAGACGCTCAAGGGCGAATTTGGCGAACTGCCCATCGACATCCCACGAGATCGCGATGGCAGCTTTGAGCCGCAGATCGTACCCAAGCACCAGACCAGGTGGACGGGGTTCGATGACAAGATCCTGTCCCTGTATGCCCGTGGCATGACGGTGCGTGAGATCCAAGCGCACTTGGAGGAAATGTACGGCGCAGAGGTTTCGCCCACGCTGATCTCCACAGTCACCGATGCCGTGATGGACGAAGCCAAAGCGTGGCAGTCGCGCCCCTTGGATGCGCTGTATCCGATCGTTTACCTGGACTGCATCCACGTTAAATCCAGAGACGCGGGAGCGGTCAAGGTCAAAGCTGTGTACTTGGCGCTGGGCATTGATCTCACCGGCAACAAGCAGCTACTGGGCTTGTGGATTGCTCAAACGGAAGGTGCAAAGTTCTGGCTGCAAGTGGTGACTGAGCTAAAGAACCGAGGCGTGCAAGACATCTTCATCGCCTGCGTGGATGGCTTGAAGGGGTTCCCCGAGGCGATTGAATCGGTGTACCCGCAAACGGCAGTTCAGCTGTGCGTGGTTCATATGGTGCGCCATAGCTTGAACTATGTGAGCTGGAAGATGCGCAAGGCGGTGGCGGCTGATCTGCGAGCCGTTTATGCGGCGGCAACCCTAGAAGCGGCAACGACTGCCTTGGATGAGTTTGAGCAAAAGTGGGGGGCTGACTACCCACCGATCGTGCAGTCGTGGCGCAGAAACTGGGAGCGCATCACCCCGTTCTTCGACTACCCGCCGGAGGTCAGGCGAATCATCTACACGACCAACGCGATTGAGTCGGTGAACATGAGTTTGCGCAAAATCACGAAGAACCGTGGGGCGTTCCCGAGTGACGAGGCGTTGCTGAAATTGTTCTATTTGGCGTTGAACAACATTGCTAAGAAATGGACGATGCCAGTGCAAAACTGGAAGCCCGTGCTGAACCGATTTACCATCCAGTTTGGGGAAAGGATGCCGACGAATTAACACTCGCCCCGTTTACACAAAATTCGGGACACCCTCGCTTTTTGCAGTCCCCACAAAAACGAATACCGTCTTGCTCAGTGGTATTCAATTCATCCCATTGCTTACCGCA
>CAMAYM010000086.1 GCA_945862495.1 Bordetella parapertussis
AGCTCCCCCGTAAAAATATGGAAAATCATCCCGCTTCCCTTTTGCCCGGCGCCACACAGGCGCTGGCTGAGTTTGCCACCTCCATTCAATACGCCGATATTCCCGCAGAAGTGATTCAACGGATGAAGATGAGCTTTCTGGATAGCGTGGGATGCTGTTTATTTGGCGCAACCCTGCCTTGGACCCAGCATGTACAAGCGATGATTGAAGAAGAGGGCGCACGCGGCGTAGCCTCGATCTTTGGTAGTGGCGTCAAAACCTCCGTCGCAGGAGCTGTGTTGGTCAACGCTACCGCTGGTCATGCTTTTGAGCTAGATGATATTCATAAAGAATCCATTGTTCACGCGGGCTCTATTGCGACGCCGGTTGTAGTAGCCCTGGCCGAGCAGCTGGGTTGCCTAAGCGGTCAGACACTTTTAACGGCAATGACCACAGGTTACGAAATTGGCACGCGGGTCGGAAATGCGGCCACAATGGGTTTGTTTTTTCGAGGCTTTCATCCGCAAGGTGCTTCGGGGGTGTTCGTCGCCGCCGCAAGTGCTGGAAAAATGCTGGAATTAAATGCGTCGCGGATGCAACACGCGCTCGGTATTGTTGGCTCTCAAGCAGGTGGTTTGATGGCTGCCCAAGAAGGCGCAATGGTTAAGCGGTTTCATTCTGGTCGTGCCGCGCAGAGTGGTGTCTACTCTGCTTTTTTGGCCAAACGTGACTTCACAGGCATTACCGATGTACTTGAGGCCGGCTATGGTGGTTATTTGAGCTCTTATTCCAACACCCCCAATGCCGCGAGATTGACCGAAGATTTAGGTCGGGTGTGGGAAACAGCCAAGGTCGGCTACAAACCGCACGCTTGTGTGACCAGTATCCACTCTGCCTTGGACGCTTTTGCGCATTTGTTGCGCGAACATCACCTTTCGCCTGATGAGGTGACTGCAGTCGATATTGGCATGAGTCCCATGACTTATACGCATTGCGCTTGGGAATATAAAGCGCAGGGCGTGACAGCCGCACAGATGAATCTTTATTACGGTATTGCGGTGATTGGTTTTGATGGCAAGGCCTTTGTCGCACAGTATGCAGAAGATCGTCTGGCAGATCCAAAAATTATGGACTTCATTCAAAGAATTCATGCGCGCATCGATCCTGAGATCGAAGCGATGGGACCCGCCTATCGTCATGCCGCGCGCGTTGCCATTACGACGCGTGATGGTCGACAATTCAAGCATGAAATTTTGAATCGTCGCGGTAGTCCAGAAAATCCACTTTCTCACGAGGATGTGGTGTACAAATTCCGTAATGTTGTCGAGTCATGCTTGTCCAAGCGTGACATTGACCGCGTGATCGCGTTAACGGAGCGTTTAGATATGAGTGAAGATACCCGTGAACTCTTTGGCCTGTTGGCTGCCCGCCCTCAAGTCTGATGAACAAATAAGTTGAAATCATGATGCTTAAAAAAATATGTACTGCTTTAACACTCATCCTGACGCAGTGGTTGATCTTTCCAGTGGCTCAGGCGCATCCCCATATCTATATTGAAGGTGGGATCGAGCTTGTTTTTAATCCTCAAGGGCAGGCCACAGGCGTGCGGCAGTCTTGGCTGTTTGATGAATTATTTTCGACTTATGCTTTACAAGGTATGACACGCGATCAAGCGGGTCAAGTCGCGCCTGCAGAGCTCGGTAAAATCACCGGCGAGTGGATGACGGCACTTGCAGACCCAGAGTCACATTTTTTCACCAAGATCACACTCGCGGGTCAGCCCCTGAAATTAGGTGCACCTCGTAACGCACTCAGCACATGGGATCCAAAAGCCAGTCAGCTCGTCCTGTCTTTTGATTTGCCGATCGAACCTCCAATCAACATTGGTGCAAAAGGGCTTGAAGTTGATATTCAGGATCCCAGTTATTTTGTTGCGTTTAATTTCAACGGGGGTGTCAAAGCTTTAAAGGGTGTGGATTCACCCGCTCAATGTAAGTTTGGCTACATGCCACCCAGGCCGCTTGATCCAAAAACAGAACGCTTGCTCTGGTCGATCCCCCCAACACAAAAAGAGTTGCCTGAAAATTTACGTGAAGCGGTGCGGCAGCTTTCACATCAATTCACGGTGAAATGTCCATGATGCCTTACTGCAACTCAACATATCGTCTGACACACTTGCGTTTGCAGGCATTGTTTGGCTTGTTGATCTTGATGTGTTGCGTCGTTTTTACCGAAGCGGTATTTGCCCAAGCGGCACATCCCTTTGCCACGCCAGAGCAACGCTTAGCCATCCCTTCGACGGGTTGGTTTGCAGAGTTCAGTGGTCAGATGGCGGCATGGCAGGGACATTTTTATCGCCAATTGACAGGTGCGGTGCGCGCCTGGAAACAAGATGGCTGGGCTGCATGGTTATTGTTGGCGCTCTCATTTGGTTACGGTGTTTTTCATGCCTTAGGCCCCGGTCACGGAAAGGCTGTTTTAACGGCGTATGTATTAGCGAACAGGGAGACCATTCGTAACGGTGCCTTGTTGGCGATGCTCTCCGCATTTTTGCAGGCGTTCGTTGCCATCGCGCTGGTTGCGATCGCAGCCGGTATCTTGCAGATTTCTGGTGTGGCGATGAACCGCGCGACGTGGTGGTTAGAGCTCGCTTCTTATGCCATGATGGCTGCGTTGGGTGCTTGGCTTGTCTACAAGCATGTATTCAAACCATTCATTCACCTGATTAGAGAAAAGCTAAAAGCGGGGCAGGGACGACATACCCAACATGTTCACGCCATGCATGGCGACCACGCTTGCAGCCACAATCATGGGCATGATCATGACCACGCGCACCATCATGCCCATTCAGCGCCACCTCATGTTCATGACGAGAGTTGCGGTCACGTGCACATGCCTGATCCTAATTTAATTGCCGGCCCACTCAATTGGACTAAAGCGATCTCAGCGGTGTTAGCTGTAGGCCTCAGGCCCTGCTCAGGCGCGGTCTTTGTGCTAGTGTTTTCACTTGCGCAAGGATTTTTTATTGCAGGGATTGCAGCGGCTCTCGCGATGGGTTTAGGCACAGGGCTGACAGTGGCCGCGCTTGCCTCAGCGTCTCTTTGGGTGAGTCAAGTCACGGTCTCTGCGACTGGCGGCACTCAGCGCATCTGGGGAAAGGTTTTCTTGGTAGGTTTACAAGCGCTTGCTTCAATTGCAGTGTTAGCGCTCGGCCTATTGTTACTGAGTGCAGCCATTGGGACTGGCACGACAGGCACTTAAATCAACAGTCTTTGCAGCGCCCATAGAGCGTTAAGTCGTGATCTTCGACTTTAAAACCCTTAGGCGCCAGCATGGCGAGATCTGACGGGCACGAATGAATGTCAAAGACTTTTTGACAGTGCTTGCACTGAAAATGATGATGATGTCCGTGATTACTCAGCTCAAATCTTGGATTTTCACCCGGCAATACGACCTGACGTAACGCGCCGTCTTCAACCATCGCTTTCAGGTTCCGATAAACGGTTGCGATGCCTAAGTTAGGGACGGTATTGCCTGCGAGCTCAAGTACTTCTTGCGCGAGCAAAGGGCGACCCGCCGTTTGCAAGGCATCTTTAATCGCTGATCGTTGTCGCGTAGCACGTTCCATAGGCTCTAATGATAGTGTATTATCATTATTGATAACACCTCTAACTTTACACTTGTTTTAGAGCCTTGAATGCAACCCAATTCAAATCAAGCGCATTCGCATTCGAACGGACATCCGCATGGCTCAGTTCATGCGCATGACTACGGGCATGATCACGGACATGGTCATGGGCACGCGCATGCGCACGGACCTGCATCCCTGCCTTCGCCTCAACAGACCAAGGATCTTAAAAGTCCTGTCCTGAGCGGGCTTGCACAGCGATTAGTTTGGGTGATCTCTTTGCTGGTCGTGTTGTGGTTAGCCGTTTTTTGGGCGTTGCGCACACATGGCTGAACTTGACGTCACGACCTCGCGATCAAAAGCGATCGAGCTCCGGAACTTGACCCTTGCCTATCAAGGGCATCCCGCTGTGCATCACCTCAGCGGCGTCTTCGAGGCTGGGTCACTGACCGCAATCGTCGGACCCAATGGTGCTGGGAAAAGTACGTTGCTTTCAGCCTTGTCTGGTCAAAAAAGTGGCGTAGAAGGTTCGATTGATTTTGCGCCCATGCTTCAGTCTCCTCAGGGGCGGGCTTCTAAACTCGCGTACTTGCCTCAGCAATCCGCCATTGATCGGGAGTTTCCGGTGCGCGTGCTGGATGTAGTGTCGCTCGGGGCATGGCGCGAACTCGGTAGTTTTCGCTCCGTTTCTGCGGACATCCGGACCCGAGCCTCAGAGGTGCTCGCCGCGGTTGGGTTGATTGGTTTCGAACGCCGCTACATTGGCGAGCTTTCTGTCGGACAATTGCAGCGCGTGTTGTTTGCCAGACTACTGATGCAAGATGCACAGATCATTTTGCTTGACGAGCCTTTTAATGCACTGGACACGCGTACTGCCGAGGACTTGCTGGGTGTAGTGCTCAATTGGCACCGACAATCACGCACCGTGATCGCGGTCCTCCATGACCTGGAGATGGTCCGCCAATATTTCCCTCAAACCTTGTTGCTTGCGCGTGAGGTGATCGCGTGGGGGAGTAGTGCTGAGGTCCTCACGACAGAAAACTTAGCGCGTGCACGTCAAACCGCCGAGTACTGGGACGATCGCGCACCGTGGTGTGTTCGTCCACCTGAGAGCGGGAGTAGAGGTTGATGATGCTCGAATGGGGAACATTGCTATATAGCTGGATCATTTCGCCTTTTTCTGACTATGGCTTCATGAAACGCGCCTTGATTGCCTGTGTAGCGATTGGCTTAGCGTGCGGTCCGATCGGCACGATTCTGGTGCTGCGACGGATGAGTCTTGCCGGAGATGCCATCGCACACGCTGTCTTGCCGGGTGCGGCGGTTGGCTTTATCTTTTTTGGTCTGTCCTTGCCTGCAATGACGATTGGGAGTTTTATTGCCGCAGCCCTCATGGCCTTGGTGGCTAACGTTGTGACGCGATGGACGAGTCAAAAGGAAGATGCGAGTTTCGCTTCGTTTTACTTAATTGCCCTCGCACTTGGGGTGCTATTAATCTCCACCTCAGGTAGCAAGGTAGACCTATTGCACTTTTTATTTGGCAGTGTATTGGCGATTGACGCGGAATCATTGCTCATGATTGCAGGTGCGTCGACCGTCTCGCTTTTATTGTTGACCGTACTCTGGCGTCCCCTCATGCTGGAGTGTTTTGATCCAGGCTTTCTGCGCTCTGTGGGCGGACGAGGTGCTTTAGTGCATCAGCTATTCATGCTGATGGTCGTGCTCAATTTGGTTTCTGCCTTTCAGGCGCTTGGCACACTCATGGCAGTCGGACTATTGATGTTACCTGCTACCGCGGCAAGATTTTGGTCCTACGGTGTGGTCTCCCGCTCATTGCTAGCTGCCGGATTTGGCGCGCTAAGCGGTTTCTTAGGATTGTTGGTTTCTTATCACGCGAACTTTCCCTCCGGTCCCTCTATTGTCTTAGTCGCGGGCGGTTTGTATTTATTTTCGCTTTGCTTCGGGACGCGTGATAGCTTTAGATTAATTCTCTTCCCTACGCCTCAGCACAAGGAATCATGATGATTAAAATACTGCAGACTAAAGCGCGATTGTTTATCGCGATTGTGCTGTTCGGTGGGATGGCTCCCGCAAGTGCAAGCGAACCAATTCCTGTTGTAGCGACTTTCTCCATTCTCGCTGATATGGTCAAGCAAGTCGGTGGTCCACATGTCAACGTGACAAGTTTGGTAGGTCCCAATTCGGATGCCCATATTTTTGATCCGACCCCCGCCGATGCGAAACGCTTGGCGGCCGCCAAGCTCGTTGTCGTCAACGGGCTAGGTTTTGAAGGCTGGATGAGCCGTCTCATCAAATCCTCTGGCTACAAAGGGCCTGTTTTAACTGCCAGCAAAGGCGTGAAGACCATTCCAATGGCAAAAAGCGATCACGATCATGGGCATAATCACTCGCATGCCTTACCCGATCCACATGCCTGGCAGAGTTTGCTCAATGCACGTCAGTATGTTGAAAACATCAAGGTAGCGCTAAGTGCCGCACTGCCTGCGCAGACGGCAGACTTCCAAGCGCGTGCTGCAGACTATCTCAAGCAAATTGATGCGTTAGATAAAAGTACCCAGGCGCGCATGGCCGCTGTGCCGATGGAGCGTCGCCGCGTGATCACCTCGCATGATGCCTTCGGATATTTTGCGCGTGCCTACAAGGTGAGCTTTTATCCGTTGCAAGGTTTATCGACAGGAAGTGAGGCCTCGGCCGCGGATGTCGTGAGGATCGTCAATGAAATCAAAAAAAATAAAGTCACTGCGATCTTTGCCGAAAACATCTCTGATCCACGTGTGCTTGAGCGTGTGGCCAAAGACACTGGTGCCAAGATCGGTGGCATGCTTTTTGCAGATGCGTTATCCGCACCGGGTACGGACGCTGACACTTATCTCAAGATGTTCGAACACAACGTGTCGACCATCGTCGGGGGTATTTCAGCAACAACGCAGCCCTGAGCACGCTGATATTTTGTTTGCGTCCTATTTGCATTTTGTTGCAATTGAGTGCTACAAATGAGAATCGTTATCGTTTAGAATGCTCTCATGGTTAAACGATACTCTCAGCTTTATCCCTCTGCCGCACCCCAACAACATGTGTTCACAACCCCGTCCATGGGGGGCGTTCATTCGTCAACGTCTATTTTGAAGATCACAAGCGAGGCGCTTTTTGCGGGTGCTGATGAGCTTGCCATTACGCACCAGGGCGCTCAGTACCGTTTGCGTCAGACCGCTTTAGGCAAACTGATCCTGACCAAGTAATTTTATTTTCTTCATGCACGAGCCAGCCATCGCCAGCCAGTGCCTAAATTCATTTAGGACACACTTATGCGGCGTACCACTCATGCTGTCTCTCCTGTTTTTTTTCATCACCCACCCAATCGCCGTTCTTTTTCAAGGCTATTCGGCGGCCTAACGGCGAGTCTCACAGCAGGCTTGTATGTAGGCGCCGTCATGGCACAGTCTGCTCAGAGCTCGCAGACTTCTCTCAAAGAGATGACGGTGAGTGCTACTCGGGGTGAGCGTCGTATAGACGAAGTGCCAGCTTCCGTGACAGTCATCACTTCTGAGACAATTGAACGCGAGGGTGCCCGCGATTTAAAAGATATTTTCCGCAATGAACTTGACGTCACTGTTCCGTCCGGACCGACGCGCTTTAGTAACGCGGGCACCTCAACAGGGCGGGCAGGTAACGAGGGCGTCAACATCAGAGGCTTAGGTGGTAATCAGGTCCTCATGCTGATTGATGGCATACGCGTTCCCAATGGGTTTTCCTTTGGTTCATTTCAGACGGGTCGTGGTGATTATCTTGATGTCGATGGAATTAGATCCGTCGAGGTGCTTCGAGGACCCGCATCAACACAGTACGGTAGCGATGGTCTTGCGGGCGCGGTGAGTTTTCAAACCCTAAATCCTGCAGACTTATATAAAAAAAATACAGAGGGCGGCGGATTCCTGCGCACAGGTTATACGACTCTCGATCGATCATGGTCTAGTACGCTCGGACTTGCTGGAAAAAGCGGACCATGGCAAGGGATGATACTCGGCAGTTTTCGACTCGGCCATCAAACGATCAATCAAGGCAGCAATGACGTTAAAAACCTAGATCGAACTTCTCCCAATCCTGTTGATTACAACAATCGCTATTTACTTGCAAAGACGATTCTCACGATTAATCCGTATCAGCAGTTGGGGCTGACGCTTGAGTCCCAGCATCGGTCACAGGCTACTGAGGTGTATTCCGCTCGAGCCCTCCCTCCTTACCGTCCATTCAGCACCACCAGCTTTTCAACCAAAGATCGTATCCGTCGAGATCGCGTTTCATTAGAGCACCGCTATACCGATCTCAGCGCACCTCTGATTCAAAAGTCAGAGACACGTATTTACTGGCAGGATGCACAGATCAATCAATTTGCAACCGAAGAACGCTTTCGCGCGCGCGGGCGTACGCGAGATAATACCTATCAAACTAACGTCATAGGTTTAGCCACGCAATTTGAAAGCAATCTATCCGGAGTGTTTGATCAGCGATTGACCTATGGTTTGGATTGGAGCCAAGCCAACATTCAGGGCGTACGCAATGGGACAGTTCCGCCCTACGGTGGGGTCTTTCCAGACAAGCCCTTTCCCAATACGGTTTACACGCTGAGCGGTGCGTTTCTACAAAGCGAAATTGAGCTTGGCGATGTGACGATTACGCCTGGCGTACGATTTGATTATTATCGAATCGCACCTTCTACAGCATACCTCGGGCAAGGAAAGGGTCGATCTGGGTATCAAGCCACAACAACAGATGGAAATGCATTTACGCCACGCCTGGGCGTCGTCTGGTCTTTGTATCCTCTGTTTGCACCCTATGGTCAATATGCACAGGGATTTCGCGCGCCAACGCCTGATCAGGTCAACAACGGCTTTAGAAATTTAGCCTCGGGCTACACCAGTATTGGCAATCCAAACCTCAAGCCTGAGTATGCAGAGAGCCTAGAAATAGGTGTCAGAGGCAATAGCCAGGCCTTCAATTATTCGCTTTCAGCTTTTAACAATCGTTACAAAAACTTTATCAGCCAAGAGATTGTGGGGGGTCTTGGTCGTCCTTCAAATCCAACCATCTATCAGTATGTCAACTTAACGGATGCCCATATTCAAGGCGTTGTTGCCAAAGCAAATTGGCACTTTGATAAAAACTGGGGATTAGAAACTGGTTTTGCTTATCTCAAAGGTGACTCCGCCATCAAAGGGAAAAAGCAACCCCTCAATTCAATTCAACCCCTCAATGTGTTGTTGGGCCTTCGTTACGACAGAGAAAACTGGGGCGCGCGTGCCAATTGGTTGTGGAATGCTGGGAAAAGTCCCACACGCATCGCGGCGTCCTCTCCCGCTCAGTTTGCGCCACCCGCATACGGGACCTTAGATCTTGGTGTGTTTTGGAAGCCTCAGGCCAACATCATCCTAAACGCTAATGTCAATAATCTATTCAACACGCAATATTGGCGGTGGTCAGACGTGAGTGGCCTCGCAAGCAATAGTGCAATCAAAGATGCGTACACCGCACCTGGTCGCAATATTCAGTTGTCTATTCGTGTTGATTTTTAAGAGGAGAAATTCATGACAGAACCCAATCAGCTTGTTCGTAAAGCCTTTTCTACGATGCGTCGAGATGGTCCACGCAGGCATCGAGACATTGCAAAAATTCTCTCTATTTCCGAAGCGGAGCTTCTGGCGGCGCATTGCGGTGCAGTATCACCCCAAGAGACGGTCACACTTGAAGCTACGCGTCTAAGCAACCAATGGCCTGAGCAAATTTCAACATTAGAGACTTTAGGACCATTGATGGCGTTAACGAGAAACGCATCATGCGTTCATGAAAAAACGGGTGTGTATCAACCTGTAACTCAAACGGGTGATATTGGAATCGTGCTTGGAGAAGCGATTGATTTACGAATCTTTTACAACAATTGGCATTTAGGCTTTGCCCTGAGTGAAAAAACAGCGCGAGGCTTACAACATAGTATTCAATATTTTGATCGCTATGGCGTCGCAGTCCACAAAGTTTTTTTACTTCCAGACAGTCACATCACGGCATTTAAAGATTTTAAACATCGTTTTGCTGAAAAAAACCAATCGTCGATCGTGTCTATTGCTTCTGCAGTTCTTGCAAAAGGTGAGTCTGCAGAGGGTGACATTGATGTGGCCGGACTTCAGCGAGCGTGGAGTGAGATGGGCGATACGCATGATTTCTATTTATTACTAAAAAAATATAGCGTTTCGAGATTACAGGCATTTCGCTTAGTTGGTGCACATTTCGCTCAGGCCGTTCGGCCCGGTGAGTGTCGTCGCATTCTCAGTTTAGTCGCTGATAAAAAAATTCCTATCATGGTATTTGTATCGAATCCCGGTGTGATTCAAATTCATACGGGTCTCATTCATAATATCTCTGTGACTAAGGGCTGGCTCAATGTATTGGATGCTGATTTCAATATGCATCTGCGTCAAGATCAAATTATGAGTGCATGGGTAGTGCGAAAGCCTACTGTAGATGGCCTTGTGACATCGTTAGAGATATTTGATCACTCTGGTGCATTGATTCTCATGCTGTTTGGTCAACGCAAACAGGGAACACCAGAAAATATTCAGTGGAGATCTTTACTGGATAGTCTGTTTGTGGCGAGTCGGTTATGCGCCGCATGACACCAGCTCGTTTTCCCGAATCGCTTGCGTTTCTGATGCGTAGAAGAGCACTGAGTCGCTTGGGTGCAATTGGCGCTCTTGCATTCAGTCAGAAAATACACTCAACCAGCCATCCTGACCATGTGCAGCGTATCGTATGCATTGGCGCTGCTTTAACAGAAATTGTTTATGAGATAGGCGCTGAGTCTTATCTTGTTGGCGTGGATTCTACTTCTACCGTTCCAAAAGCTGCACAACTTTTGCCACAGGTGGGCTATGCACGCAGTCTGTCTGCCGAAGGTATTTTGGCGCTTACACCTACAACCGTTATTGCGACTGAGGAGGCCGGTCCACCTGGCGTTCTCCGTCAACTATCCGCTGCGGGCGTTGCGGTGGAAGTATTGGATTCTGAATATCGATACGAAGGTTTGCTTAAACGCATTGCGGTACTCGGACGTCTGCTCAATCAAGAAGCCGCAGCTGTTAGCTTGATTGAGCGGCTGAACCTTGAGTGGAATCAGCTGCATTTGCCGATCGCCGGTGACGCATCCATCATTTCCG
>CAMAYM010000087.1 GCA_945862495.1 Bordetella parapertussis
GCCAAGGGCTCATGACAGCTGGCTTACCTGAAAGTGCCGTTCAAGTGATCGACACACCCGACCGCGCAGCCGTCGGCGCGCTCATCACCATGACAGAATATGTCGATGTGATTATCCCGCGCGGCGGCAAGAGTTTGATGAAACGCCTTTCAGAAGAAGCGCGCGTGCCCATGATCAAACACCTCGATGGCAATTGTCATGTTTATGTCGACGAATTCGCTGACCTCAGCATGGCCGTTGATATCGCCTTTAATGCCAAGACATATCGCTATGGTGTGTGTGGCGCAATGGAAACCTTACTCGTGCATCAAGCCGTTGCGCCAAGATTTTTACCAGAGATTGCACGTGCCTTAATCGCGCATGGCGTTGAGCTCAGAGGCTGCACGCGAACACAAGCATTTGTGCCACACGCTTTGCTCGCCACGGACGAAGACTGGGCGACTGAATATCTTGGGCCTATTTTGGCGATTCGCGTCGTAGATACGATGTCAGAAGCCATTGCACATATTGAACGCTGGGGCTCTGGACATACCGAGTCCATCGTGACCTCCCATATCGTCCAAGCACAACAATTCCAACGTGAGGTGGACTCCAGTTCGGTCTACGTCAATTTACCGACCTGTTTCGCCGATGGCTTTGAATACGGTCTTGGCGCTGAAATCGGTATTTCAACCAATCGTCTCCACGCTCGTGGCCCCGTCGGGCTCGAAGGACTCACCACGCTCAAGTGGGTCTTGCAAGGTCACGGTCAAACTCGCGGATAAACACACCATCATGCTTTGGGTCAAAACCTTTCACATCGTCCTCGTCGCCTCCTGGTTCGCTGGCTTGTTCTACTTGCCGCGCATTTTTGTCAACATGGCTCAACAATCAGACCCAGCGGTATTGCGTGTTTTAGACGGCATGGCAAAACGACTCTATCGCTTTATGACGATCCTGGCAGTGCCCGCAGTGCTCTTAGGTATCTGGCTTTATTTGGGCTATGGCATTGGCCTGGGGCCCGGTAATGGCTGGATGCATGCCAAGCTCGTACTGGTGCTGATTGCTTTGGCTTACCACTACAGCTGTGGTGTCTTGCTGCGCACATTCGAACAAGGGGCGAATCGTCGCTCACATGTTTTTTATCGGTGGTTCAACGAAGTCCCTGTGTTGATCCTGACCGCCGCGACGGCTTTTGTCGTGATCAAGCCTTTTTAATGAGACGCTATGTCTGATCAGGATGTCACCCGTAAGACCCTCACCATTAAAAAAAATGGTGATACCCCTACAGAATCCTTTGGCGATCGCCCCCGCATTCGGATTGGTGCGCGTGCACGTCAAGTTGCGCAACAAAAAATCGCCAAAGACAAAACAGCACGTAGCTCGACCCGAAGTGCTGCTTTGCGCAGTGGGCCAAACGAATTCAGAGATCCAGGTGAACGCGCACGGCCGCTTACCGATCGTTCGCCGCGCAACAAGGCACCCAAATCCCTGCCCCAAGAACCCCTCAGCGTGCGCAGCACGATCGTCAGCCCAACGACTGATGTCTTTCATGTGTTTGCGCCCTGCCCGATGGGCCTTGAAGAAGCACTCAGTGCGGAACTCAACGCGCTCGGTTACGAACACGTGAGCGCTACGCGTGCGGGGTGTCACTTTGTAGCGGACTGGTGGGGCGTTCAGCGTGCCAATCTCTATTCACGTCTCGCCACCCGTATTTTGGTCCGCGTGGGTCAAGCACCTGTTCAAAGTGAAGATGATATTCTTGAACTTGCACAAAGCATTGGCTGGGAGCGTTGGTTTGGCGCAGAACACACGTTGCGCGTGGACACTTCAGCGGTCAAGAGTCCAATGCAAAGTCTGCAGTATTGCAATTTGCGCGCCAAGGATGGTATCTGCGATCGTCTACGCGACCTCGAAGGTGCACGTCCATCGATCGATACGGTTCGACCCGATGCCCGCGTGCATTTATTTTTGTCATCCGATACCGCTACGATGTATCTCGACACGTCGGGTGAGTCGCTCTTTAAACGCGGCTGGCGTCTGGACAAGGGCGATGCGCCCCTCAGAGAGAATCTCACAGCAGGATTGCTCGCCTTGTCAGGCTGGGATCCTCAAGCAGCATTAATGGATCCTTTTTGTGGTAGCGGTACCATTTTGATTGAAGCCGCGTGGATTGCCTTAGGCGTTCCCCCTGGTATCACGCGTCCTTTTGGCTTTGAAAGGCTCAGGGATCATCAGCCGCGCCGCTGGGAAGACCTCAAAGAAGACGCGCGGAGTCGCATACTCCACGAACTGGAAGCGCCCCTCGTAGGCATCGATGCGGACCCAGAGGCAATAGAAGCGGCACAGCGTAACGCAGAGCGAGCCTTTTTAACGGAAGATACGATCCAATTTGAAGTGGGGGATGCCCGCGATGCCGTGGCCCCGGCTCCTTCTGGCTGGATGCTCACAAACCCGCCTTATGGCGAGCGTTTGTTCGAGGAGGATCTTGAGTTTTGGCGCGAGTGGTCCTCCAACCTCAAACACGAATTTGCGGGCTGGCAGGTCAACGTCATTACGTCAGATCCCGACTTGCCCAAGCACCTAAGACTCAAAGCAAATCGGCGCACCCCGATCTTTAATGGCGCCTTAGACTGTCGGCTCTTCAATTTTGAATTGGTCGAGCACAGCTACCGAAATGTTGCAACTACACAACAAGGTGAGTGAAGTTCAAGTTTTTTGTTGCAAACAGAGGGTTTTCCCTTAAAAGCATTTGCTCAGTTTGGGGTTTTCCCTAATAATAGGGTTATCCCTAACAAGCAATGGAAAATATCATGACTCACAACACATCTACTCGCCTGACCGACGCCCTCGAACGCGACCTGCTCGCTAAAGCGATGGAAAACCAGTTCCGCTTTCGCCCACTGCGCGCTGTCAGCAAGTTTGTAGACAGTATCGCCTATTTTATCGCTGCAGCCCGCGCTAAGACCAACGCCCGCGAGATGGTCTGATCATTCTAAAGAGGTGCACGGGATCGCCTTAAAAGTGCGGGATAATATGCCTGATGAAAACCCGCACCGCTCTAAAACCTGACGCGTTAACACCCGATTCATCGCCAGTGTTGACCAGTACGCCAGCGCCACCGCGACTGAGAAGATTCGCCTCCATGATGTACGAGGGCGTTCTGCTCTTCGCGGTTGTTTTTTTGGCGGGCTATCTTTTTGATACGCTCACGCAGAGCCGACACGGGCTCATGCTGCGTGGGGGCCGTCAAGTCTGGCTCTTTATCGCAATGGGTGCCTACTTTTTAATCTGTTGGCGACGCAGCGGCCAAACACTGCCGATGAAAGCTTGGCACATCAGGGTGTTGGGCGTGGACGGACGGCCTGCTAAAACCAGTCGACTTCTCCTTCGCTATGCCTACATGTGGGTATTACCACTCCTTGGAGCAGGTCTGGTTTGGGCTGCCGCGCACCTTTCAGGTTGGAATGCCATGCTCATGTTGATTATTGGCGCTCCTTTTCTAGTTTTTATTCCCACATGGTTCACAACTGAACAACAGTTTTTGCATGATTTGCTGGCAGGAACACGTTTAGTGAACGTTAAACCTAACAATGGCGCTAGTAAAAACCCTTAGTTTGATGCTCTAAACGCATCTGACTGTTGCGTCAAATGCTTGGGTAGGCCATGCTAGTGGGCATTACATAGATGACCCATCCGCTCAGGCATGTTGGACCAATACGCTTCACTCAGTGAATCTTTCTACTGGCACGTACCCACCAATTTTAATATTGGGGATGAGTGCTGCCATCGATGGGCAAAAAGCTCAGCAGATGCGCGTCGGATTGCACTATTTTTCGAAGATGCTGCAGGTCATCGAGATATTTGGACCTACGAGAGATTAAACGCGGCGACTAATCAATTCGCAAATGCCCTCACGCGCATGGGCATTAAGCCTGGTGACCGAGTAGCCACAATACTCGGGCAAAGTGCAGAGGCGATCGTTGCACAACTTGCGGCATTTAGTGTTGGGGCTGTTGCCGTTCCCCTTGGCACTCAACTCGCCCCTAAAGCACTCGAATATCGTTTGCGCGACGCCGAAACACGGATTGCCATCGTCGGTGCAGAAGGTGCCTCTAGTTTGCTCAGCATCTTGTCTCGCTGTGCCAAGCTGACTCAAGTTATTGGCGTTGGCGTTGAAGACAATCGCCTGTTACCTTGGCGAAGCTTAATGATCCGACAGCCCGAACAGTTCAAAGCGGTCTCGACGCGCGCCGATGACCCTGCCCTGCTGCTCTACAGCCCCGACAGCGGTCAGCCTGCACGCGGCGTCTTATTACCGCACCGCAGTCTCATCGGTGCTCTGCCAGGATTTGTTGCTTCACAAAATTGGTTTCCTCAAGGAGCCGAAGTCTTCTGGACCGCTTTAGACTGGGCAAATGCCTCCGGACTATTGTGCGGCGTGCTGCCAACACTTTATTTTGGTCGCGCCATTGTAGGTGTTCGTGGCGCCACGACACCTGGTCAGGCTCAGCAACTGCTTGAACGCTATCGGGTCACGCATGCGCTTGTGCCTGGCTCGGTCCTCCGACAGCTCAAACTCAGCGTTCCTGCTCACGAAACGCAAGCGTCTTCACATCTACGCAGTATGACCATCATCGATGAAGGCATAGACGAAGGGCTTGCGCAGTGGTGCAAAACACATTTTGGCCTCTCGCCCAATCACCTGTTTAGCACCGCTGAGATTCAGGCGATGATAGGCGACAGTCAACTCAAATGGTCAAGCAAAATCGGAAGTTTAGGGCGCGCCTACCCTGGCCATCGCATCGCCATCCTAAACGAAGACGGCTCGCAAGCGCATTCAGAGCAAATTGGTGAAATCTCCATTCATCGCAATGACTTGCACGGCGCAGAGGATCCGGCTTTACCGCTGCGCTATTGGCGCACAACGGATGCTGAACAAACCAATCCTGATCGCAACGGATGGTGGCGCACGGGTGAATTGGGGCGTATTGATGCCGAGGGATTTTTCTGGCATGCAGGCCGAAAAAATCAATTACCTTTAAAAAACAAAACATCGCAGCCCGCTGCTACAACCGTTGCAGCTCGCCCAAATACCGCGATGGCTTCCGTCGCGCCTACTGCCAATCTTGCTACCGACGCCCCCTTAGCGACCGTTACGCCAACAGAGTAAACTTAGAGCATTCTTTTATGCTCTCAAGGATGTTCAACAACATGGCGATTTATCAGCTCGGCGACCTGACCCCACGTATTGATCCTAGCGCGTTTATCTTTGACTCTGCTGACATCATTGGTGATGTCGTCATTGGCGCGCAGGCGAGCATCTGGGCTAACGTCAGCATACGCGGTGACAACACACTGATTGACATTGGCCATCACAGCAATGTCCAAGAAGGCAGCGTATTGCACTCTGATGTCGATACCCCTCTCACGATCGCTGAGTACGTCACGATTGGTCATCAAGCCATGTTGCACGGCTGTTCAATCGGCTCGGGTTCCTTAGTCGGAATGCAAGCCATTATCCTCAATCGTGCACGTATTGGACGCAACTGTTTGATTGGCGCAGGTGCGATCGTCCCAGAGGGACGCGAGATTCCTGATGGCAGTCTTGTTATTGGTGTTGGCAAGATTATCCGCACTCTCGGCGAAGATGAAATTGCCCAAATTCGTCACAATATCGAGCACTACGCAGCGCGAGGGCAAATGTATCGCCAACAACTCAAGCGCGTAGGCTGAGACTCTTTTATCGGCCCGTATGTCAGATCAACTTAAAAAATTCCTTTCCGAAGACCGTAGCGTCCGTCTTGAGTCTGTTTACATGCAACAAACATGGCAAACAGCGCAGGCACATCAAACCTACCCACCTGCTGTTGCAGCCTTGCTCGGAGAGCTCGTCGCAGCGTCAACGCTACTTGCTGCAACGCTCAAGTTTGATGGCTCTCTTCTGCTGCAGCTCCAAGGCGATGGCGCGATCGCCTTGATGGTGGTGGAGTGCCGTGCAGACATGAGTATTCGCGCCACCGTCAAGCTTCGCGACCGACCCTTACCCATCCAGCGTGATTTACAGTCCCTGCTCAACCCAGGTGGCACGGCCAAATTCATTGTTGTACTAGACCCCCCAAAAAACACCTTAGGACGTCAGGCGTACCAGGGGATCGTTCCTCTTGAAGGCGACACCATTGCCCAAGCACTTGAGCAATACATGTTGCGCTCTGAACAATTAGAAACACGTATTTGGCTGGCTGCAGACACCGAACATTGCACAGGCTTGTTGTTGCAGCGCCTACCAACGCAGGGTGGCAACCAACAAGCCGAGGTCCTGAGTGCTGACGAGTCATGGCAGCGCTTTCAACGCTTCGCCGAGACACTCTCCACCCAGGAAATGCTTGAGGTCACTCAAGAAACGCTCTTGCATCGATTATTTTGGGAAGAGACGCTATTGACGTTTGACGCCCGCCCAATCACGTGGCAATGCTCCTGTACACGAGAACGGGTCGCAGATATGTTAAAGATGTTGGGACGTGCCGAAGTCGAAGATATTCTTGAGACTCAGGGGAAAATAGAAGTCGCATGCGACTTCTGTGGTCAACCCTATCTCTTTGACGGCGTAGATTCGGCGATGCTCTTTCAGCCGGTTGCGCTTGATGCAGGTAAGTCAGTTCACTAGTGAGCGCTGATTGAGCATCAGGGTTTAACGTAAACGCTCAGGGCCGAATTTCAATCGGAATACAGAGCTGATAGCCAACACCCCAAACGGCTTTTAACGCAGGCTCAGCGTCTTTCCCAGATATGCCAAAAAGTTTTTTGCGTAATCGACTGACTAGACTTTCAAGCGCTCGCTTGCCAATGTCATCAATATCTGGACGCTGACTGAGCATTTCACAAATCACTTCGGTTTCAAGTATGTGAGAGGACGTTTGTGTCAAACCTACCAAAAGAGCTTTTTCGCTGTTCGTCAAAAAAACTTTTACATCCGAGTACGGACTCTTAATCGAACGATCCTGCAGACTAATCACCCAGCTGAGCGCATTTTTATTGAGCAATCTTGCACGCCGATACATACTCATTAACGCAGCGGTAAGTTCCTCGGGTGCCACAGGCTTACTCAGGTATATATCCGCACCCGCTTCATAACCTTTGAGACGATCCGGGATCGCAGCCCGCGCAGTCAACATAATGATGCCAATACTTGGAATGCTGACACGCAGTCTTCGTGCAATCGAAATACCATCCTCTCCTGGCAAGCTGAGATCAAGCACAAGCGCATCAATCGGCTCGGTAATCAACAAGTCATCCAGCGATCGCCCACTATTGACCGCAAAGACTAAAAATCCATTCTGTTTGAGATGAAAGTGAATTTCCTTTCGGAGCAACGCATCGTCTTCGACTAGCGCCACACGCATCGGAACAATCGGAAACATACTGACAACATCCTCTTCGGTTGTTGCGGCTTGAATCGATACGGTATTTGAAAAATTTTGATTCATCGTTTGATCTCAACCGTAAAGATGACTTGATGATCCGTATAGTCGAACCGGATTGATCCCTCAATAATTTTGCACAAGGATTTCACCAAATACAACCCCAAGCCAGTCCCTGATTTGTCGTGTGCATAAGGTCCTCGATAGTAACGCGTAAACAAACTATCAGAATTAGGGGCATCATTATCACCGACAGTGTTGCTGACCCTTAAAATAAAACGTGACGCATACTCGCTTACTAAAGCGTCATTAAAAATTTCTAACAAAATTCGGCTGCCAGGCAGAGAGTATTTGGTCGCATTATCTAATAAATTAGCCAAAATAATTGCAAATAAATTAGGGTCAGATTTCAAGATGAATGGTGAGGACTGCATCCTCAAATCAATGCGCTTGATCTCAATCTCAGGCAGGCTAGCTAAGATCGGCCGCACAACATCACCTATATCAAAGCTTTCAAACTTAGGTGAAAATCGATTTTGATCAAGTTGATCCACTTGTACACAGCGCTCAATCACAGTATTCATGTTAGCGATGGCCTGAATCATGCTGTCAATGCGGTCTGTCGAGTCCGCGGACTGCTCGACAGACCGTTTTTGTAGACTGCTCCTAAGTGAACCAGCAGCCATTCGCATCGTTGCAAGTGGATTTTTTAACTCATGCGTCAACATATCAATCAACATACTGCGTTCTTTGATCTGTTCCGTTTCAAGCTGATTGCGCGCGCGCATAAACTGTAGCTTTTGCATTTCGCGATCATACGTCTCGCGACGCTGCGTCACGTCGCTCAGCACCATGATTGAAAGTAAAAAAGCAATAATCACGCCACCCCAATTACCTGGCAAGGAAACCAGGTTGGGATGCACCCATCCGAGTAAGGGAAAAATATCTATCCAAATGAGCGCACCCATCAATAATGCGCCGCCCACAACCAGCCACTTGTGAAAAGCAGGCATCGTTTTACACCACGGCAATGCAGCCACCAAAACTAGGGGTAGTAAAGTGACAATTAAAAAATTGAAGTTGAGCGCTAGTATGGTCAGGAAATCCAGCTTGAGCGCTAAAAGCTCAAAACAAAGAATAGCCATAACAATCTTGACGTAATAGCCATACCAGCGCGGTGGTTCAAACTGCTTGATTAATTCGTTTGTGACGAATAACGACGCCATCAGCCTAAAGACATACAACGTATTGAACGCAAGATTATCCAGCCAAACATCCTCTTCAAAAAAGAGATCCGCTAATATGCCCGCACTAGAAAGTGTAAACAGAAGGGTCACGATCTCGGAAATAAAGAAAATGCCGACAATAGAATGGCGAGTCCTGATGTAATAGATCAAGGCCCAAAAGGCGATGGCGAAAATCACGCCGAGTTCAAGACCCAAATTGCGCTGTTGCTTTACCATTAGACTCGAGAGATCATCGGGCTGCATCGCCTGCGTGGTCAGAAAAAAACCATTGATCGTGTCGATGCGTAGATAAAAATAATTTTTAACACCTGCGTGCACAGTGACAGGAAAACAATACGTATTGTCTGCACAGGTATTTTGCGTAACAGGGAAATGATCACCTGCTGAGCGACTACTCCACACACCGTCTTTTTCTTCAAAAAGTTGGATATGACGGATGTAATGGGGTCCTACACGCAAAACAACCTGCTCTTGGCCATGGGCAGGCGCTTGCACTAAAAGCTTCAACCACCTCACCGTCGGCGTCATTCCCCGATTTAGTACGACTCCAAATGGTTGAAAATCTTGTGTGACAGCCTGCTGAATAGTGAGTGAGCCCGGAGCAGGCTCAATATAAAGACCACGCTCAATAATGAGATCGTGGTCTGGGTTAGCCTGCACACTCAGACTGAAAACCGTGAGCAATACCCACAGACACGCGCGCAAAAATTGCATGGCGTGCACAACATACGCTGTGCGCGCATCGCTTAGCTTGCAAGCTTTGCGCGCCATTGACATGCTTAGCCTACGTCCTTGGACAAGTGCTCTATCGCGCTCCGGACACCGCGGTCACCCACCTCGATGCCGAGTGACTGCATGGAGGCCTCGACGCCTGCGATACAGCCCAGGATCATCGCTGGGTTGAGGTCACCCAAGTGACCAATGCGGAACACGCGACCCGCGAATGGTCCCAAACCACCCGCCACCATCACCTGAAACTTTTCGCGGGCAGTCTTGCGTATCAGCTCTGGGTCGATGCCGGGCTTGACCACAATCGCTGTCACAGAATCAGAGCGTGCGTCAGGTACCTTACAGAGAAAATCTAAATTACCTGCTTGGGACCATGACTGCACCGCAGCCCGAACCGCACCAGCCAACGTGCGGTGACGCGCATAAACCTGCTCAACCCCTTCGCGCGCCAACAACTCAAACGCGGCCTCCATACCAAACAGCAAATTTTGAGGCGCTGTGCCACAAAAGCGGCTGTAGGAGGGACCTTTGCGGCGGCGTAACCAATCCCAATAAAAGCGCTGCGAAGGATTTTTTTCACATACCTGCATGGCCCGTGCATCCGCCACACAAAATCCTACACCAGGTGGCACCATCAAGCCTTTCTGAGAGGCGCCGATCACAGCATTGACGCCCCACTGATCCATATCAAACGGGATCGCACCCAATGAGGCCACAACATCCACCACAAATAAGGCAGGATGTCCGGTGGCATCGATCGCACGGCGCAAAGCCGGAATATCATTGGTCGTGCTGCTTGCCGTATCGGTATGCACCGTAAAAACTGCCACAATCTCATGCTTGGCATCCGCACGCAGAATCTGCGCGACCGCCTCAGGATCAATCGGATAGCCTTCGTGAAAGGGCGTGCGCAATACAGTCGCGCCCATCGCCTCCGCCATGATGGCCCAAGACTCTGAAAAATGACCCGTGCCAGGCACCAATACCTTTTGTCCGGGCGCAAGAAGATTGACAATCATGGCTTCCCAAGCGCCGTGACCGTTCGCTGCGTAAAAAAATACATCTGCTGCGTGTGTCTTGAGGAGTTTCTTTAAACCTAACTCACACGCATCAACACAGGCATCGACGCGTGGATCGCCCATGTCCATAGGCTGCTGAGTCATCGCATCCAGCACCGCTTTGGGAACATTTGATGGGCCGGGTGAATGAAGCAAACGCACACCAGGAAAATAAGGAAACGCAGCAGCAGAAGAGGTCATATCCCATCCTTGTGAAAGTGCTTAGATTTTAACCTGCAGGTACCCCTAGGCGCTTGTCCGAATCGACAATAGGT
>CAMAYM010000088.1 GCA_945862495.1 Bordetella parapertussis
GGCAACGATGGCTTGCGCAATAGGATGCTCGGAGTGCAGCTGCATCGCAGCCATCCAGCTCAGCACAGTCGCGCGATCATGATGTGGATCGATCACCACTAAGTCAGTGAGGGTGGGTTTGCCTTGGGTGAGTGTTCCTGTTTTATCAAAAGCAATGACGGTGACGTCACGCAGGCGCTGTAAGGCGTCACCCTGACGAAACAGCACCCCCAGTTCTGCAGCGCGGCCAGTGCCCACCATGATGGATGTCGGCGTAGCTAGACCCATGGCACATGGGCACGCAATGATGAGCACGGCGACAGCGTTGACAAGCGCATAGCTCAAACTCGGGGATGGGCCGAAGGCGAGCCAAATCAAAAACGTCAATAGCGCGCACAGCATAATAGCGGGTACAAATCTAGCCGTGACGCGGTCCACCACGGCTTGTATAGGCAGCTTTGCGCCTTGGGCATGTTCGACCATGCGGATAATGCTGGCCAGTACGGTTTCTGCACCCGTATGCGTCGTCCGATACGAAAAGCTTGTCGTCGTGTTGAGCGTACCTGCTGTGACGCGATCGCCAGAGTGTTTCGTCACTGGAATCGGCTCACCCGTAATCATTGATTCATCCAGATAGGGCTGTCCCTCGGTCACCACGCCATCGGTTGCCACCTTTTCTCCGGGGCGGACCAAAATCAAATCTCCGGGCTTCACCAATTCAATATGGACGTCGGTTGCAATGCCATGTTCTATGACACGTGCTTGTCTGGGTTGCAGACCCACCAGATGTTTAATGGTTGACCCCGTTTTTCCGCGTGCGCGCATTTCAAGTACGCGTCCAAGCAAGATAAGCGTGACAATGACTGCAGCGGCCTCAAAGTAAACGTGGCGGGCACCTTCTGGTAGCCATTCTGGAAGAAAAGTGGTCACCATGGAATATAGCCATGCACTTGAGGCCCCGAGCGCGACCAAAGAATTCATGTCGGGTCCAAGACGCCAAAGTGCTGGAAAGCCTTTAATAAAGAAACTCCTGCCTGGACCTGCCAGAATTAGCGTGGCAAGAAACGCTTGTAACCACCAACTTTTCTGCATACCGATAGATGCATGGATGAACTGATGAATCACAGGGAAAATATGTGCACCCATCTCAAGGATAAAGACCGGTATGGTCAGAATCAACGCAGCGATAAACGAGCGATTGAGTTCGTTTGCCTCTTGCGTTTGCTCAGCGACGAGGCCATCTTCGGTTGATTTGGCACCATCAATATAGGAGGCTTCGTAACCGGCTTTTTCAGAGGCGATGACGAGCGCATCAATAATTAAGTGTGGATCATCGACGGATGGTGTAAAACTGAGGGATGCGCGATGTGTGGCCAAATTGACATTGGCTTGCGCTACGCCAGGCACTCCTTTAAGTGCTTTTTCAACCCGTAGGACACAGGATGCGCAAGTCATCCCTTTGATCGCAAGCTCGACCTGTAAGTCTGATGACTTGTGCGACGATTGCATCACCATAGTTGGCTCGTCAAGCAATTTTGTTTCATTTCTAAATTAAGGAATTTCATCATGACCTCATTCCAAGTTATAGATATGACATGTAATCACTGTGTGAAGTCCATTACTACCAGTGTACACAGTGTCGCGCCCGAAGCGAGCGTTTTGTGTGATGTGGCTGCGCACACCGTAACCGTATCAGGCCAGCATGATGACAAGTTAGTTGAGAATGCGATCAAAGAGGCCGGATATACGCCTGTTCGACTGTCTGTGACGAAATAAGATCTTAGGATTTGCTAGTTGAGGTGAGATCAAGGAGCTGTTGCAAGTCCTGTGTCACCACATCAACTTTTTCTGTGTCGGGCGCTAGCAGTCTCGCTCGACCGTTTTTGTCAAAAATAAATACACCGCGGCTGTGTGTGACGTCGTAGATTTTGGCATCATCACCAGGCTTGGGTTTTTCAATTTGGTAAGCGACGCGATAACGTCGTGCGAGATCGGCAACTTGCTTTTCATTGCCTGTTAAGCCGATCGCATTTTTATTGAACGCATTGACATAGGCCTGCAACATATCGGGTGTGTCACGATGCGGATCAACACTGACAAAAATAATGCGTACATCCTTGGCCTGATCCCCAAGCTTTTCTAGCACTTCGGTCAGTTGTGCCATCGTGGTGGGGCAGACGTCTGGACAGCTTGCGTAACCAAAAAACATCAATACCGTTTTATCTTTCAAATCTGCTTGCGTAATGACTTTGTTGCCCTCACCAAGCAAGGAGAATTTGAGGTCTGGCAAGTGACCCGACACATCGTAAAGCGACCATTTCTGCGTTGGATCGGAGCAAGCTGTCAAAAAAACAAGACATAGAGCCATCGCACTCGTGAGCGCGCGTTGTAAAAATATTCGAAAAGATAAGCTCAGCTTACAAAACATGATGTATGAGCCTTTAGTTTCGAATCGAGGTGGCTTCGTCTTGCATACCGCTATGTCTTAACAAAGCATCCATCTTAGGCGGACGCCCTCTAAAGGCATTGAAAGACTCCGCTGCGGGTCGAGTGCCGCCAACGGCGAGCACTTCGCGACGAAATTTCATCCCGGTGTCTGCATCAAGCGTACCAAGCGTCTCGGCGGCCTGATGTGCAGAGGTCGCGCTCCGTGCCGCGGCCTCTTCGAATGCTTCGAAGGCATCGGCGGATAGCACTTCGGCCCATTTGTAACTGTAATAGCCCGCACCATACCCACCCGCGAACAAGTGAGAAAAACTGTGAGGAAAGCGGTGCCAGCTAGGTGGACGCACGACAGCGACTTCTTCACGCACTTGATCAAGCTGCGTGAGGACCTCCGCAATCGAAAGCCCTTGACTGCGGTTGTGTACTTGAATGTCAAATAGAGAAAACTCAATCTGTCGTACGGTCTGCATACCGCTCTGGAAATTGCGTGCGGCTTTCATACGATCATAAAGATCTTTGGGCAAGGGCTCTTGCGTATCGATGTGCGCGGTTAAACGTTGCAACACCTGCCATTCCCAGCAAAAGTTTTCCATAAACTGAGAGGGAAGCTCAATGGCATCCCACTCGACCGCAGCAAAGGCAGAGACGCCCGGCTCATCGACTTCCGATAGGAGGGCGTGCAAAGCATGACCACTTTCGTGGAATAGTGTGATCACATCGTCATGCGTCAGCAACGCTGGGCGGTTTCCTTGAGGACGCGCAAAATTGCAGGTCAGATAAATCACGGGTGTTTGTACGGTCGACAAACGTTTGCGACGGCTGCGTTCACTGTCGACCCAAGCGCCACCTTGCTTACCAGGGCGAGCGTAAAGATCCAATATCAAATAGCCAAGGACTTCACCAGACTGTTTTTGAACTGCCGCAGCACGCACATCTTCGTGCCAGCCGTTCAGTGTGTAAGGCGTCAACCTCACGTCAAACAAGGTCTCGATCACTTCAAACAAACCACTCAGCACGCGTGGTTCTGTAAAGTATTGTTTCACTTCATCTTCAGAATACGCGTAGCGCATTTCACGCAGACGTTCTGATGCGTATGGAATGTCCCATGGTTGCAGATCAGTGAGCCCAAGCTCAGTGTTGGCAAATTCTTTTAGCTCGGTTAAATCACGCTCTGCAAAAGGTTTTGCGCGTTTGGCCAACTGGCGCAAAAATATCATGACTTCTTCGTCACTATCGGCCATTCTTGTTTGTAGGCGCAGGTCCGCAAAGTGCTGAAAGCCAAGTAACTGAGACTCCTCGGCGCGCAAGGACAATGCTTCCTCAATAAGAGGCGAATTGTCGAGGCTGATGTCGCCCTGGTCTGAGGCACGGGTCGCATATGCATGATAAATGGTGCGACGCAGCTCACGGTCATGCGCGTACTGTATGACAGGCAGATAGCAGGGCATTTTGAGGTTAAGTGTCCAGCGTTCTGCCGAAGCGTCTTTGAGTGAGGCCAAGGTATCTTCGGGAATACCGTCCAAGCGCTTGGCGTCCTCGATCACTAAAGACCACCGGTCAGTTGCATCCAGCACATTTTCAGAAAATTTCTGTGAAACCTGTGATTGTCGATCCGAGTTGGTGGCGTAACGCGTTCTGGCTTCGCCCTGAAGCTCAACGCCACTGAGTTTAAAGTCACGCAGAGCAAGCTCTATGACTCGACGTCTTGCGGGGGACAACTGTTCAAAGTCAGGCGCTTGCCGCAAGCGTTGATATTGTTGATAAAGCCCTTCGTGTAAACCCACCCAAGTCGAAAACTCGCTAATGGGACCCAGCATCTGGTTATAGACGTCCCGCAACTCAGGGGTGTTGACGACGGCGTTGAGATGTCCCGCTATTGACCACGCACGCCACAGTGGCTCAGAGGCATCGTCAAGTGGAGTGACGATATCATCCCATGTCGGTGCCAGCTTAGGGTCCGCAGCAATGGTGATCGCAGCACGTGCTTTTGCAAGAAGTTGCTCAATGGCATCGCTGACGTGAATGGGAGTGATCGACGCATAGTCGACCAATGCATCCATTGGCACCAAAAGTGGGTTCATTTGTTTTGCCTAGTATTGTTAAGTACGGTTATTGCGTGCGTTCAGCGGCTTCGAGGGTATTGACGAGCAGCATTGCAATGGTCATGGGGCCCACACCACCCGGTACGGGTGTGACGGCGCCAGCAACCATTTTGACGCTGTTAAAGTCGACATCTCCGCAGAGCTTGCCATCCGCAGCGCGGTTAATACCCACGTCGATCACAATCGCTCCTGGTTTGACCATACTGGCATCGACCATTTTAGGCTTGCCTGTGGCAACCACAAGAATATCCGCATGCCGAGTGTGCCAACCGAGATCTTTGGTCTTTGAGTTACAGATCGTGACTGTAGCCCCCGCGCTTTGCAGGAGCATGGCCATGGGTTTGCCGACGATGTTGCTCGCCCCAACGACCACTGCAACAGCGCCTCTGAGCGAGACCTGTTCAGCCTCTAGCATTTTCATGACGCCGTAAGGCGTGCAGGGAATAAACAAGGGCTTACCTGTCATGAGCAATCCGGCATTACTCACGTGAAACCCGTCAACGTCCTTTTGTGCCGCGATCGTCTCAATGACCAGATGTGCATCGATGTGTGCAGGCAAGGGTAATTGAACCAAAATACCATGAATGGACGGGTCAGCATTTAACTCTCTGATGCGCGACAGCAAGGCCTCTTGGGTCATATCTGCGCCATACTGTTCCATCACGGAGTACAAGCCTGCTTTTTCACACGCGGCGACCTTGTTGCGCACATACACTTGTGAGGCAGAATCACTTCCGACCAAGATCACCGCCAAGCCTGGTTTGATGCCAACCGTAGTCAGTGCTGCTGTTCGTTGCGCTACGTTTTCGCGAATCGTTGCGGCGAGTTTGACGCCGTCAATGATACGTGCTGTCATACCGAAATCTCAGGTTTTGATAACGCAACTTTCATTAAGTCTGCAACGGTTGTGACCTGAAGTTTTTCCATAATATTTGCACGATGCGCCTCAACCGTTTTAATGCTGATACCAAGATCGTCAGCGATCTGTTTGTTGAGTCGACCCGCAACAATACGTTCGAGTACTTGTTGCTCTCGGGCCGTCAGCCGCGCGAGCATTGCATCATGCGCTTTTTGTGCTTGTGCCTGAGAAAGTCTCTCGTTGGCTTGCTCAAACATACGACCGACGATTTCGCGAAGATCCGTTTCATCAAAGGGTTTTTCTAGAAAATCAATTGCACCTTTTTTGATCGTGGAGACTGCCATCGGAACATCGCCGTGACCAGTAATAAAAACGATTGGCATGGTCGATTTGCGCGCGAGGAGTTGTTCTTGGAGCTCAAGGCCGCTCATGCCTGGCATCCGCACATCCACAATCAGCACACCAAGACGCTTGTCGTCATACTCAGCCAGAAAACTTTCTCCGCTCGGAAACGTCCGAACACGGTAGTTATTGGCTTCGAGCAGCCATCGTAAGGAGTCCCTGACGGCCTCGTCATCATCAACGATGTAGACGGTGCTCGCAGTTTGGGGTGTGTTCATGTGTGTAACTCCTCGGACTGAAGGTGCTGTTGCGCCTCAAGGCTTGATGCGCAAGGTAGTGTAAAACGAAAAGTTGTCCCGATTTCGGGATTGCTCACCGCCCAAAGGCGACCATGATGAGACTCAATGATAGTGCGACAAATGTTCAGGCCCATCCCTAGACCTTCGGATTTGGTGCTAAAGAAGGGCTCGAACAGTCGCTCGGGATCCGAAAGGCCGTGACCACGATCCGTCACCGCGACTTCGATTTGTTGATCATGTAGCGTCACCGCCACGGACAGTGTTTCTACCGCACTATGCTCCATGGACTCCAGACCGTTTTTTAACAAGTTCAACAATACTTGCTCGATCAGGATGGGGTCTGCGAAGACATCGGGCAAGTTTTCAGGCACATTCTGACTAATCGCGACCTGACGTTTGCGTGAGTGAATTTCTGCGAGACTGATGGCGTTGTCGACAACAGTTTGAATCTGAATGGCTTGGCGGCGAGGTTCGCTCCGTTTTACAAAGTCCCGGATCCGACTGATGATCTTTCCTGCGCGCTGGGCCTGCGCCGCAGCTTTTTCAAGCGCAGGTAAAAGCGTGTCCATATTTGGATTGCCCGCCTTAACCATTGCCACAGCACCCATGCTGTAATTTGCAATTGCGGTCAGGGGCTGATTGAGCTCATGCGCAAGTGACGAAGCCATTTCTCCCATCGTTGTCAGACGACTCGTAAGCTGAATTTTTTCTTGCTGGATTCTGGAGGTTTCTTCGTGCTGACGACGTTCGGTAATGTCGCGCGCTACCTGCAATCTGACGCGACGCCCATCGGTCCACGCCAACATGCGATGCTGAACTTCAAACCATCTTTGAACGGAGGCTGAAAAAATCTCGACGGATTCATCTGTATAACGTCCACGTCGACCCGCCAGCAATTCATCGTGCCCATTCGTCTGGGCACCAAAGAGTCGTCGGTAGGTTCGATTGGCAAACAACAACTCAAGGCCGTCGTTTGTGTCAGCGGTCACAGAAATCGCATCATCAAGACCTTCTAGAACCGTCATAAAGCGCTCGTGTGCAGCGGTGAGTGCCTCTCTAATTCGCTTAGGCTCTGTGATGTCGGTCATGGAGGTCATCCATCCGATTTGATTGCCTTGAGGATCTAATAGAGGTGATACGTACATGCGTGCGTTAAAGCGTGAGCCGTCACGGCGTTGCGCTTCAAGCTCTAGGCCGCTGCTCGGAGCCTTACCACTCAGAACGCTCTCCAGTGTTTGCATGTGCGTGTCATGCATGCCGGAGACCCAGTAAGGAAAGGGCGGCATTCTCCCAATGAGATCCGCCTCGTTCCAGCCAATCATCCGGCAGAAGGCGGGATTCACGTAGGCGATGCGACCCTCTAGATCCAGCACGCGCATACCCGTCGACATGGAGTTTTCCATGGCCCGCCTAAAACCCGTCTCAGCGATGAGGGCGGCTTCAGCTTCTGAACGGTATCGTGTGTAACGCCACAAGATGAGCAAGGCGATCACGATCACAACAGAAAGCGCCATCACGACCCAAATCAAACGGTGTTGACGCATTTCCTGATCGATCGTAATAAACATCACGCTGCCATCTTGAATGCGCTGTAACCAAAAGAACGCACCCATCACACACGCATAAAGAATCAGGATCAGCATAGGCGTGAGCCAATACCAGCGACGCCTTCGAAGGCGTGCCTGGTCTATAAACGGCTTGGCGATCACTGACTTTGGGGGAGTGGACATATTTCATGCAAATGGACAGTTATTGCATTTTAGTCAGGTTATGCCTTAAAAATCGCCCAGCGTATTTCATAATATGAAAATACGTCCCGCTTTGTGAAAAATTAGTTGCCGTGACTAAGAGATGTACATAGAATGCGGCAAATACCCAAAAAACAGTTAGGCTCTTACATCAAAGAACCCGAGAATCAGGAGATTCACATGGCACCACAAGCTGCCGGTTTCAATGCCGCGAACGACGTTGATTCGCTGGAAACACAAGAATGGCTAGATGCTTTGGCAGCAGTGTTGGATCGCGAGGGTCCGGAGCGTGCGCATTACCTTCTGGAGCGTCTGACAGATTTAGCGCGCCGCTCTGGAGCGCATATCCCATTTTCTCCTAATACTGCATACCTCAATACTATTCCCGTCGGGCTTGAGCCGACGCAGCCTGGGAATCTTGAACTCGAGGCCCGGATTCGCAGCATCATTCGCTGGAATGCGATGGCGATGGTCGTCAAAGCCAACAAGCACAGCCCACCTGACGGTGGCGATCTCGGTGGACATATTGCGTCATTTGCTTCATTGGCGACGATGATCGGTTGCGGTCAAAATCATTTTTGGCATGCCGATACTCCAGAGCGTGGTGGTGATTTGGTTTACTTCCAAGGTCACTCTTCGCCAGGCGTGTATGGTCGTGCTTATTTAGAAGGACGTTTGACTGAAGAACAGCTGGATCATTTCCGCCAAGAAGTGGGCGGAAAAGGTTTGTCGTCTTATCCCCATCCCAAACTAATGCCTGAGTTCTGGCAGTTTCCAACGGTATCGATGGGTCTGGGGCCATTGATGGCGATTTATCAGGCGCGTTTTCTAAAATATCTGCATGCGCGTGGTATCGCTGATACGAGTCAGCGTAAGGTTTGGGTATTTTGCGGTGATGGCGAAATGGATGAACCCGAGTCACTGGGTGCCATCAGCTTAGCTGCGCGTGAAAAACTCGATAACTTGATTTTTGTGATCAATTGCAACTTGCAGCGTCTGGATGGACCTGTGCGTGGCAATGGCAAGATTATTCAAGAGCTTGAAGGGGACTTCCGCGGCAGTGGGTGGAATGTCATCAAGATGATTTGGGGCGGCTATTGGGACCCTCTGCTAGCGAGCGACAAAGAAGGCATTCTTCGCAAGATCATGGAAGAAACCGTGGATGGCGAATATCAAGCCTACAAAGCCAATGACGGAAAGTTTGTGCGCGAGCACTTTTTCGGCAAACATCCAAAGCTCTTGGAAATGGTGTCGCGCATGAGCGACGAAGATGTTTGGCGCTTAAATCGTGGTGGTCATGATCCTCATAAAGTGTATGCGGCGTTTTCCGCTGCAACCCAACACACTGGACAGCCTACTGTGATCTTGGCTAAAACGATCAAAGGTTATGGCGTAGGTCACGGCGTACAGGCAAAAAATCCCTCACACCAGCAAAAGAAACTGGATACGGATACCATTCGCGAGTTCCGCGATCGCTACAACATACCTATTCCTGATAGCCAGATTGCAGAAGTTCCGTATTTCAAGCCCGCCGAAGACTCTCCCGAAATGATGTATCTGCACGAGCGACGCAAAGCGTTAGGCGGCTACTTGCCCAAGCGACGAACACGTGCAGATGAGCAACTCAAAGCGCCTGCGCTTGAAGTGCTGCGTCCTATTCTTGACCCGACTGCCGAAGGTCGTGAGATCTCAACGACACAAGCCTTTGTGCGTATTTTGAATCAAGTGCTACGGGACAAGGATCTCGGACCGCGCGTTGTGCCTATCTTGGCGGATGAGTCACGTACTTTTGGAATGGAAGGTTTGTTCCGGCAGATTGGTATTTACGCGCCCGAAGGTCAAAAGTACACACCTGTCGATAAAGACCAAGTGATGTATTACCGTGAATCTTCGGACGGTCAGCTGCTCCAAGAGGGGATCAACGAGGCGGGTGCATTTAGTTCTTGGATTGCTGCGGCAACGTCATACTCGACGAATAACCGCATCATGATTCCGTTCTATATTTATTACTCAATGTTTGGCTTTCAGCGCGTGGGCGATTTAGCCTGGGCTGCGGGTGACATGCAGGCGAGAGGCTTTTTGCTAGGGGGTACTGCAGGCCGAACGACGCTCAACGGCGAGGGCCTTCAGCACGAGGACGGTCATAGCCATATCTTCTCTTCGACGATTCCCAATTGTGTCTCTTACGATCCTACGTTTGCGCACGAGCTTGCTGTCATCATTCAGCATGGTTTAAAGCGCATGGTCGAAGATCAGGAAAACGTGTTTTATTACCTGACTGTCATGAATGAGAATTACGCTCAGCCTGGTCTGAATAAGGGTGACGAGGATGGAATCATCCGCGGGATGTATCGCCTCAAGAAAGGTGGCAAAAATAAGCTGCGTGCACAGTTGCTGGGTTCAGGGACAATTTTGCGTGAGGTAATGGCTGCAGCTGAGTTGTTAGAGAAAGATTGGGGCGTTTCTGCCGATATCTGGAGCGTCACCAGCTTTACAGAATTGCGTCGCGATGGCTTGGATTGCGAGCGACACAATATGCTCCATCCCACAGGCAAATCAAAAGTGCCTTTTGTCTCAAGCCTGCTTGAAAAGACTGAAGGTCCCATCATTGCTTCAACGGACTATATGAAACTGTTTGCTGATCAGGTTCGCCCATTTATGCCGCGTGGTCGCGACTACAAGGTTTTGGGGACAGATGGTTTCGGACGCTCAGATTTCCGTGCCAAGTTGCGAGAGCACTTTGAAGTGGATCGTCACTTTGTTGTGCTGGCTACTTTGCGCGCCTTGGCTGACGAAGGGACCGTTCCTGTTAGC
>CAMAYM010000089.1 GCA_945862495.1 Bordetella parapertussis
TTCCCTACATTATTTGCATGTCGCTGGTGGCATTTGCTTCGGGCGTTCTCAATACGTGGCGACGCTTTGCGGTGCCTGCCTTCACTCCGGTTTTACTCAATCTGTCCATGATTGGCAGTAGTTTGGTCATTTCCGATTGGTTTACAAAACCTATCTATGCACTCGCCGCGGGCGTTATGCTCGGGGGACTCTGCCAGCTAGGGGTGCAATGGTGGGCACTCTCACGCCTGGGCTTAAGACCGCGTTTAGTGGGTCCCATACAGCCCGCGCTTAAAGACCCTCTAGTGCGGCGCATCATGAGGCAGATGTTGCCCGCCACACTTGGCGTCTCCGTGGCACAGATATCCTTGCTCATTAACACCAACATTGCGACTTGGCTCACTCCCGGCAGCGTGACATGGCTGTCCTTTGCGGACCGACTGATGGAGTTTCCCACGGCCTTGATTGGTGTGGCGCTTGGGACGGTTCTATTACCCAGCCTGTCTAAAGCCCACGCGCAACCCGACAGTCAACAGCATTACAGCCACCTACTTGACTGGGGGCTTAAGCTCATGCTGCTACTGGGTTTGCCTGCTGCACTATGCATGATACTGATGGCCGACGCTTTAGTCGCGACACTATTTCACTATGGCGCATTTAGTGCTGCGGATGTCTCACAAACACGTTTAGCCGTTATGGCCTATTCGGTTGGTTTAGTGGGATTACTCACGATCAAAATACTTGCGCCGGGGTTTTATGCCAAACAAGATATCCGAACACCTGTGAAAATTGCCATTGGCGTGTTGATTTTGACCCAGCTCATGAATCTCGTGTTTGTCCCAACCTTGGCGCATGCCGGCCTTGCGCTGGCAATCGGGCTGGGCGCTTGCCTAAACGCGATGGCGCTTTATATTGGATTGCGACGGAGAGGGATTTACCAACCAGGATCGGGTTGGTTCGCGTTTTTCCTTAGGCAAGCATGTGGTCTGTTAGCTATGGCTATCCCACTTTGGTACGCCTCCAGGCACCTAGATTGGATGAGTCTTCAATCGACTCCTTGGCTGCGTATAGGTTGGCTATTAGGCGTGCTCTCCGTCGCTGGTTTGAGCTATCTCATGACGCTTTGGGTACTCGGCATGCGAGTTAAACACTTTAGACGCGCCCCCGATACAACACAAACGGCACTTTTGAAAAAATAGAGTTTGCTTTTCAGGGGCTTAGTGCTAGAATAGCCGGCTGAACTCAACCAATTGCGTGTTTGAGAGCTGATTGACAGCTTGACCAAGTGCGCTTTTTTAAAGATAAGACAGATTATTCATGGCAAATACAGCCCAAGCTCGCAAACGTGCACGTCAATCAGTTTCTACAAACCTGCACAACTCTAGCCTGCGTTCAATGTTCCGCACAGCGATTAAGCGCGTACGCACAGCGATTGATGCTGGTGACAAGGCCGCTGCGACTGAAGTTCTTCAAAAAGCAACTAGCGTGATCGATCGCATTGCTGATAAAAACATCATTCACAAAAACAAAGCTGCTCGCCACAAGAGCCGTTTATCTGCTGCAGTCAAAGCTCTGGCTTAACATTAGCTTCAAGTTGCACTTTGTTTCCAAGTGTAAGATTCGTCTATATTAGAATCAGCTTTAAAGTGATGCTTTCCTAATTAAGCACACTCACATTACAGCCCTTCTGGGGCTGTTTTGCATTGCGCGGTCAAAACGAAGAGATATTTTTTAAACCGGATATACATATTCGGTATATTTAATAGGTTATCCTAAGACCCTTTCCAAATGGATCAACGCATCATGACGAAACCCCGCTTGTTACAAATCGGACCTCTAACTGGTCACCCACCTGCGGATGCGGAACTTGCCGAACGTTATGACGTATTGCAATTTTGGAAAGCGTCAGATCCACAAGCGTTTTTGCGCGAGCACGCCGACAATATTGAGGTGATCGCAACTTCTGCCAACATCGGCTGCAAGGCCGATGTGATCCATGCTCTTCCAAAACTCAAGGCGATTTGTAGCTGGGGCGTAGGATATGACTCAATTGATGTCGATGCCGCACAGAGCCGCAATATTCTGATCAGCAACACGCCTGACGTGCTTAATGATTGCGTTGCGGATCTTGCATGGGGCCTATTGATCGCCAGTGCACGAAATATTGGTTGGGGGGACCGTTTTGTTCGCGCTAACCACTGGGAAAATAAAGTGGGTAGCTTGACCTTAGGAACCCGGGTCAGTGGCAAAAGACTTGGCATCGTAGGTCTTGGACGTATCGGCGAGGCGATTGCACGGCGTGGCATAGGATTCGACATGGAAGTGGGTTATCACAATCGGCGTGTGCGTTCCGATGTTCCTCATCGTTATTTTGAGTCTCTTGTCGCGCTCGCAGATTGGAGTGACTTTTTAGTCATTGCAACGGTTGGCGGCGCTAGCACTAAAGGGCTCATTAACGAAGCTGCTCTGCGCGCGCTGGGGCCTAAAGGTATTTTGGTCAACATTGCGCGTGGTTCAGTGATTGATGAGCCTGCCATGGTGCAGATGCTCGCCGAGGGCGCCTTAGGAGGCGCGGGTCTCGACGTATTCGACAAAGAGCCCAAAGTACCAGACGCCTTGAAAACGATGAACAATGTTGTGCTGATGCCACATATTGCAAGCGCAACGCATGAAACACGACGTGCGATGACAGATTGCCTGCTTGAAAATCTAAAGTCATTTTTCGAGAAGGGCAAGGTTCTGACGCCTATCGACTAATTCGATTGCTACTACTTTTCACGTCCCAGGGGATCGACAATCAGGTCGGTATTTGTTTGAAGTTGATTATCTCGGGCAAAGTCGTGAACGAATTTCCAGGCCAAAGGCTCAAGAGCCCTGAGACGTTCATCCACCACGACGCAGCGCACACCCTCTATGACGGTCGGTACCGAGTATGGAGAATATGAAAGATGCCCACCAAGCGTGCCGGCAGGCCGATATGGGGCTAACACCCCTGCGAGGCGTTCAGCCCAATCACTCGGCCTAAAAATAGCGCCAGACTGGGTGAGTCCATAGATGATGAGATAGCGAACTTCTGGTGTCATGCATAACCTGTCACGCTAATTATCAGGCTCAAAAGCTTTTGATTCATGAGCCTGTCAGCAAGATTGTATATGATTGACGTTTTACACCTATGCAGGCGATATTGCCTGAAGGGTATTTTAATTTTACGGAGCCCCTGCGATGACTTCTGCCATTTCAAATACGTACGCCCGACTTCCCGTTGCCTTTACACACGGTAAAGGTATTTGGCTATGGGACACCAACGGCCGACGTTATCTGGATGCAATGGCGGGCATTGGTGTTTCGTGCCTGGGCCACGGGCATCCAAAACTGGTTGAAGCGATCAGCCAGCAAGCGGCCAAGCTCATCCATACGTCCAACCTGTATCAGGTTCCTGAGCAAGAAGCTTTAGCCCAAAAAATCGTCGATATTTCCGGAATGACTGAAGTGCTTTTTGGTAACAGCGGTGCTGAGGCTAATGAGGCTGCGATCAAACTTGCACGCTACTACGGATACAAAAAAGGCAATGACCTGCCCACGATCATTACCATGGAGTCTTCTTGGCATGGCCGTACGCTAGGAACACTTGCGGCAACGGACAGTGAAAAAGCCCGCACCGGTTTTGGCCCGTTACCCGGTGGCTTTATCAAGGTTGCTTATAACGATCTCAACGCTATCAAAGCTGCTGGCGATAAAGAGCCACGCGTTGTTGCAGTGCTGCTTGAAGTATTGCAAGGCGAAGGTGGTATTCGTCCCTCGGACATCTCCTACATGCAAGACCTGCGTAAACTTTGTAACGAGCGCGGCTGGCTCATGATGATCGACGAGGTTCAATCGGGTATCGGTCGTACCGGCAAATGGCTGGCGCACCAGTGGGCCGATATTTTGCCGGACGTCGTGGTACTTGCAAAAGGCTTGGGCGGCGGTGTACCGATCGGTGCAATCGCTGCGCGAGGACCTGCTGCAGGCGTACTCGGACCAGGCAGCCATGGCACAACGTTCGGTGGTGGTCCTTTGGTATGCGCTGCGGGTAACGCCACGCTCAAAACACTTGAAGATGATAACTTGCTTGACCATGCTGCGCGTGTTGGCGCCCACCTAAAAGCTGCCCTTCAGGAGGCCCTTAAAGGCGTGCCTGGCGTGCGTGAAGTGCGTGGCCAAGGGCTGATGATCGGCATTGAGCTCGACAAACCTTGCGGCGTTTTAGTTGGGCGCGCTCTCGAAGAAGGTTTGTTGATCAACGTCACAAGAGATCGTGTGATTCGTATGCTGCCCCCGCTGATTATTTCTGAAGCCGAAACTGACGAAATCGTCAAGATCTTGGTCCCGCTTATCAAAGCGTTTAACGCCGAACAATAAGCCGCGCTTTCTTTATTGAGTAAACATGTCAAACGTTGTAAATACAAATGTCCCCATCAGGCATTTCCTACAGGTCAGTGATTTCACACGTGAAGAATTGCTTTACGTACTGGATCGCGCACGTCTGATCAAGGATAAATTCAAGCGCTACGAACCACATCACTCGCTGCACGACCGCACCCTTGCGATGGTCTTTGAAAAGGCGAGCACGCGCACACGCGTGTCCTTTGAGGCGGGGATGTATCAGCTAGGCGGATCTGTCATTCATTTGACGACCAATGATTCGCAGCTGGGACGCTCCGAGCCCATCGAGGATACGGCTCGCGTGGTGTCGCGCATGGTGGATATCGTGATGATTCGCACCTTTGAGCAAACGCGTCTTGAGCGTTTCGCAAACAACTCGCGCGTACCTGTTATTAACGGATTGACCAACGAGTATCATCCTTGCCAAATACTGGCTGACATTTTCACTTTTATCGAAAATCGCGGCAGTATTGCAGGCAAGACTGTTGCCTGGGTGGGTGATGCCAACAACATGGCATATACATGGTTACAAGCCGCTGAATTGCTAGATTTCAAATTAAATGTATCTGCACCTGCCGGTTATAGATTGGATGCTGCGCGAACGGCTTCAGCCACACCTACAACCTTGCAAGAGTTTTCTGATCCACATGAAGCGTGTCAGGGTGCTCATCTCGTCACCACAGATGTCTGGACCAGCATGGGATATGAATCTGAAAATGAAGAACGTCGAAAGGCCTTTGCTGATTGGTGTGTCGATGAGGATATGATGCGTCTCGCCGCATCAGATGCCCTCTTTATGCATTGTTTACCAGCTCATCGCGGCGAAGAAGTCACTGCTGAAGTCTTAGAAGGACCGCAGAGCGTAGTTTGGGACGAAGCTGAAAATCGCTTGCATGTTCAAAAAGCCTTGATGGAGTTTCTGCTTCTCGGTCAGATCCACTAAACATTCGTATCCGGTCATCGGGTTAGAATTCTTTAATTCCTATTTTTTTACATTTAGAGCTGCTCATGAGCGATATTAAAAAAGTTGTGCTGGCGTATTCGGGCGGATTGGATACCTCAGTCATTTTGAAATGGCTGCAAGATACCTATCAGTGCGAAGTTGTGACATTTACGGCAGACATTGGTCAAGGCGAAGAGCTTGAGCCCGCCCGTGCCAAGGCCATCAAATTTGGCATTAAGCCAGAACAGATTTTCATTGATGATTTGCGTGAAGAGTTTGTACGAGATTTTGTTTATCCCATGTTTCGCTGCAATACTGTCTACGAAGGCGAATATCTGTTGGGCACTTCAATTGCCCGTCCGCTCATCGCGAAGCGACAGATCGAAATCGCGCGCCTAGTCGGTGCGGACACTGTCTCGCACGGCGCCACTGGCAAAGGCAATGATCAGGTGCGTTTCGAACTGGGTTATTACGCATTGGAGCCCGGCATCAAGGTGATTGCACCTTGGCGCGAGTGGGATTTGGTTTCACGCGAAAAACTCCTGCAATATGCAGAAGACGCAGGTATTGCAATCGACATGAAGCACAAACAAGGTGGCGCACCCTACTCCATGGATGCCAACCTCCTGCATATCAGTTTTGAGGGACGTCATCTCGAGGATCCCAAAGCCGAAGCCGAAGAATCCATGTGGCGCTGGACAGTTTCACCAGAGGCTGCACCTGATCAAGCGGAATACCTCGATATCGAGTACGAGCATGGCGATATTGTTGGACTCAACGGCGTGCGTCTTTCACCTGCGCAGGTTCTGACTAAATTGAACGAACTTGGCGGCAAGCACGGTATCGGACGTTTGGATCTTGTTGAAAACCGCTACGTCGGCATGAAGTCGCGCGGATGTTACGAAACCCCGGGCGGTACGATCATGCTCAAAGCACACCGTGCCATCGAATCAATCACGCTTGATCGCGAGGTCGCACACCTCAAAGACGATTTGATGCCGCGCTATGCTTCATTGATTTATAACGGCTACTGGTGGTCACCAGAGCGCCGCGCACTACAAGCACTCATCGACACGACACAACAGGCCGTCAATGGCTGGGTGCGCGTCAAGCTTTACAAAGGCGGTGTATACACCGTCTCACGTGACTCCAAAGACACCTTGTTTGATCAGACGATTGCAACGTTTGATGATGATGGCGGTGCGTACAATCAAGCCGATGCAGCAGGCTTTATTAAGTTAAATGCGCTGCGCATGCGTATTGAGGCCCGTGCAGGCCGAAAGTAAAACGCTAAATGCCCTCAGCAGGCGCTGAACTGTTTCCAAAATTGAAGACGCATGTCCAAGTTTTGGGTGAAGTTCCTCTGCTAGAGGGCATTTTTTAAATCTGAAATTGATTTAAACGCTCTAAACGATTGAGCTGGGCGCCTTTGCGTAGCCCTGGAAATAGAATCGTGATCTTGACGCCCTTTAACTGCGGAACACTGACCAGATTCCACCATGCACCATGTGCACGCGCGATCTCACGCACCAGTGCCAATCCGAGTCCAGAGCCACCCGCCAAGGCATCTGAGGCACGATAAAAGGCATCGAACACCCTACTTTGATCCGCCAAGCTGATGCCGCATCCATCGTCCTCAATCGATAAAGTCGGTGGCGTCTCAGTCACGATGAGTCGAATACGGTGCGCACCCTTGGCGTAACGGATTGAATTATCTATCAGATTGCCCAATAGCTCTCTGAGCAAAACCGGATCTCCTTCAATCCAAATGGGATGCTCTGGCGCCTCAAGCTGCAAATCAATATGAGAGGCCTGTGTGCGTTCGAGCCACTCCGCACCGCAAGTACGGGTCCAGTCAGACAAATCCAGCAGAACAAAATGATCTTGAGGACGTCCCTCGGGATCGACGCGCGCAAGGAGTAATAATTGTGTACCCATTCGAATCATGCGATCTGTCACACTTTTGATACGCTCCGCGCGCTCTCGAATATCCGGGGGTAATGGCTGGGCCAGCATCAACTCGGACTCGAGCTTAAGCCCTGCAAGCGGGGTTTTAAGTTGATGTGCAGCGTGCCCCACGAAGCGGCGCTGCGCCTCAAACGTATCATTTAAACGGGCAAATAATGCATTGGTATGGGTAAGCAGCTGATCGAACTCGGTCGGCAAGTTATCCAGCTCCATACGTCCAAGATCCTGCGCTGAGCGCTGCGCAATTTGTTCAGATAGCTGTGCCACAGAAGCCATGCTGCGATTAACGGCTCTAATGACGACCCAGATCAACAACCCGATCAGAAGAGCCTGTCCAGCCACCATTAACCAAAAAATATCTTCGCGCTGCCACGCATCGGTATCAAGCTTGTAAGAGACAACCCAGGTCACTGCCTGGTCTAAAAGTACTAAAGCAATGATGGGCGGTAGTAAGCGAAGAATCAATAGCCTTGCCATTGATCCCGCGACGGGTAACTTCACGCGCAAGCACCTAACACGAAAGACTGTTTAGGAGTAATCAAAAACATGGAACCTAAACCTCTAGCTGCAGCATATAACCAAACCCACGTATGGTTTTGATCGCGACGCCCAGACCCTCAAGTCTTTTGCGGAGCCGATAAATGTAAACCTCGACTGCATTTTCACTAAAATCTGCGTCCATGGCTGAAAGCGCTTGGGTAATTTGCTGTTTTGTCACGACCTTATCCGCCCGGGACAAAAGCATTTCCAGTACCGACATCTCTCGAACTGAAACCGTCAACAGCTCTCCTGCCACACGAATTTCACGATGGACGGTGTCGAAACGAAGCGCCCCAAACTCGACAATGGGCACAACAGTTCCGAGGTGTCTGCGTGCGAAGGCACGAAAGCGAGCGGCAAGCTCATCAAGCTCGAAGGGTTTTGAAAGATAATCATCTGCCCCAGCGTCAAGTCCCGCAACGCGATCCGCCAAAGTATCTCTTGCAGTCAAAACAAGTACAGGAATATAGCGGCCTTCAAGCCTAAAAGACTGCAACACCTCCAAGCCGTCCACATCGGGAAGATTGAGATCCAAAACAACTAAATCATAGGTATAGTTTTTAATCGCTAGTAATGCACGCTTGCCTTCAGCTAGCCAATCAACGGCATAACCTTGGCTTGTCAGGAACTCTTGCAGAGCCCGACCCAGTGTTGCATCATCTTCGATTAGTAAAACTCTCATGTACAAGATTCTACTCTCAGAAAGATAGCTTTCTGAAAATGAGGGCACTGAAAAGAATTGGGTGGTGGGTGCTACAGGACTCGAACCTGTGACCTACGCCGTGTAAAGGCGCCGCTCTACCAACTGAGCTAAGCACCCCATCGTGTTTCGACCAACAACCGCAATCGCTGCAATACGCGATTACAAAAGGTCTGCAAACAAAAAATGAGGGAATATCAAACAAAACTTAAAAAAACAATGCGGATCGCATTATAGCGAACCGCATTGTTTTAGCAACTTACAACGAGAATTAGTTGACTGCGTCTTTAAGAGCCTTGCCTGGACGGAACTTAGGCACTTTGGCTTTTTTGATCTTGATGGCTTCGCCAGTGCGTGGGTTACGACCTGTGCGCGCCGCACGTGCTGTCACAGCAAAGGTACCGAAACCTACCAACGTTACAGTACCGCCCTTTTTGAGGGTTGTCTTAACAGCAGCAATCATTGCATCGAGTGAACGACCAGCGGCGGCCTTGGAGATATCAGCCTTGGTGGCAATGTGGTCGATCAATTCGGTTTTGTTCATATTAGTAAGACCTCTAGTGGTTTAAAAAAAGCCAGATGATATTTATCACCCATGCCGTAGTTATAAAGCGCTATTTAATCGTAACAGCACATTTTTATCATTAAGCCTTGAGAAGCTGCGGCTGTCAAGAAAAAATGATCGTATCAGCCGCAACATGATTGATTGTAATGAAATGCGAGGATTTTTTAAAGCTTTGAACACTCAATTAAATCAACGTTGGCATCAAATAAAAAATTGCGTTACAAACACTTCAAAAATGCGTTAAAAGCATTTCGAATGTTACTTAATCAGTCATCATTATTTTGAACATTTATCAAATGCTTGAGCAAAGTCATTGATCAAATCCTCTTCATCTTCGATTCCAACAGACAAGCGAATCAAGCCCTCTGCAATCCCCATTTTTGCTCGCAACGCGGGACCCATTTCATAATAAATCGTTTGCGCCGCAGGTAACGCCAAACTGCGAGTGTCACCAACGTGTGTCGCCAAAATGACAATGTCGAGATGATTGAGAAAGTCAAGGCTATCAATGCCCTCCTTCAACTCAAAAGCAATCAGATTGCTGAAGCGGTCATTGAACAGTTTCTTGGCACGGTCGTGCTGCGGGTGGGAGGACAGGCCTGGGTAAGCAACCTTTGCCACGCTTGGGTGCGAGGACAAATATGTCGCAATCGCCATTGCGTTGCTGCATATTTTTCCCAATCGCAACGAGAGCGTCTCTGCCCCAACCGCAATCCGGTGCGCCGCGTCGGCTGAAAGCGTCGCGCCCATGTCGCGAAGCCCTTTTTTCTTGATTTGAGTCAGGCCCCAACCAGTAACAGGACCCTTTTTATAAACATCCAAGATATTCGGACATTTTGTCCAGTCAAAAAGACCCGTATCAGTCAGCGCACCCCCTAAGGCATGTGCATGTCCGCCGATATGCTTAGAAAGAGAGTTCATCACAAAAGAAGCGCCCACTGAGGCGGGCTTGAATAACCAAGGCGACGTCAAGGTGTTGTCGACAACGTAAATCAAACCTCGCTCAGCACACAGCTCACCGATTGCCTCAAGATCTGCAATCTGCGTGCCTGGATTGGCGATCGTCTCTGTAAAAACCATACGCGTATTGGGCCGAATGGCGGCTGCAACAGCAGCAATGTCCGTTGGATCCACAAGCGACAGCTCAATACCAAGTAATTCTAAAGTTCCAAATAAACTGTTGGTGTTGCCAAAGATAAACTGACTCGAAATCAGGTGATCCCCAGCCTTAAGTAAAGTTGTAAATAACGCAGATAATGCGCCCATCCCCGTTGCAAAGCTGAGGCTTGCCACACCCCCTTCCATCGCCGTGATCTTCTTTTCTAAAGCATCTGTGGTAGGTGTCCCTTGACGCGCATAGGTGTAACCAGGCTTTCCTTGAAAAACGGCCGCCAACTCTCTAGCATCCGGATATGCATATTGAGAAGAAGTGTGTATGGGCTTATGCACTGCACCATGCTCGACA
>CAMAYM010000090.1 GCA_945862495.1 Bordetella parapertussis
AGGACGTGAACTATAGGGGCCTGTCTGTCCCCAACCTGAAGCGCGCACCAAGACCAAACCAGGGTTGATCTTAAGCAAGACCTCAGGCGATAGCCCCCAGCTTTCAAGCTTGCCGGGCACAAAGCCTTCGATCATCACATCGAAATTCGGAATCATCTCGAGCAGGATGTCACGCCCCTCCTGAACTGCGAGATTGAGTGTCATGCTCTTTTTATTGCGGGCGTAAACCTTCCACCAAAACTCTTTTTTCTCAACCGCCCAGCCGCGCAGTGGATCACCCTTGCCAGGCGCCTCGATCTTGACGACCTCGGCACCGAAGTCCCCGAGCAACGTTCCGATGCAGCCACCCGCCACGAGCCTGGCTAAGTCGAGTACCCGGATACCCTCGAGGGGCAAAGGCTGTGAACCAGGCGTGGAAGGTGATTGGGTGGTTTGTGAAGGTTGATCCGCAGCAGACATCGTCATTATTTATTCAGAAAGGTTTAAAGCGCGTGCAAGGTCAAGCAGCTTTTGCGAGTTTTTAACCATGGCATAGTCGATCAGCTTGCCCTCGACACGGATCGCACCTACTCCCTCAGACTCAGCCTTGGCAAAGCTCTCCACGACCAGACGTGCATAGGCAATTTCGTCGGACGAAGGGGAAAATACGCCATTAGCCATCGCGATCTGATTAGGATGAATGACGGCTTTACCCTGAAAACCCAAACCTTTTGCTTGACGACAATCTGCCTCAAAACCCTCGGCGTCCGTCACGTCAAAAAATACTGTATCCACAGGTGGACGAATCCCCGCGGCACGGCAAGCTAAGGCAGTTTGAATTTTTCCGTTCACCAAATGCGGGCCAACGTTAGAAGTTGGAATCCCCAAATCGCCCGTAAAGTCTCCCGCACCAAACATCAGCGTGGAAAGTCGCCCGCCAGCCGCTGCGATTTCTTCGGCGCGCAGGACACCGCGTGCGGTTTCTAAAATCCCGCACATCGTGATTTGGCCGTGCGGCAAGCCTTCGGCGCGAGACAGCTCATCAATCATGGCGCTTGCTATGCGTACCATTTCGGCGGATTCCGCCTTGGGCAAGACAATGCCTGCGAGACCACCCGTACAGACGGCACGCAAGTCCTCGGCAGTCATGCCGGTCATGAGGTCGTTGACACGCACATACACTTGGCGGTCTGGTGATACGGATTTGACCAGCTGATTGAGCATCAGACGTGCTTTAGGCTTTTCTGACAAGGCCACAGCATCTTCAAGATCAAGGATCAAGGCATCGGCCGCGGATTGCACGGCTTTTTCACACTTGCGAGCATCCATTCCGGGTGCAAACAACCAAGTTCGTATCGGCTTTACCAACGACATCATGTACGACTCCTAGAAAACACTCAATTATGTACCGTTTTATTCGATCTTCAAGTTGTTTTCGCGAATGACTTTGCCAAAACTCACGGAAGAGACTTGCATTCACGTCGCAAGCGTCAACCGGAGAGGGTGTCCTCTGACTGTCATTTTATGTGGTTCTGGAAATGCAACCCTAATATACTGGCAAGATGAAAAGAATCAAATGGATCTTCGTGATTTTGTTGGTACTAGTGACGGTACTCTACTGGATTAGCCTCACCGATATCGAACGGTCACTCACACCTTGGACGCTGCGCAAATCATTGCTGTACTACACCGGCATTATGTCGTTTGTCGCAATGACTGTCGGCGTCATCCTCGCGATGCGACTCCGCACGGTTGAGCGCTGGGTTGGAGGGCTGGACACGCACTATCGCCTCCACAAATGGCTGGGGATTACAGCGGCTTTATTCGCGCTGGCGCACTGGCTCAGTAAAAAATACAAATGGCTGATCGAACTCGGCTTCTATGAACGTAGCGATTTTTCAACCCCAAAAGGCTTAACTGATTTTTTTCAGCACAATAATTTTTTTAAGCCTCTTGAGGATCTCGCAGAGAATTTAGGAGAATGGGCGCTATACGCGCTCCTTTTACTCGCCGTACTCGCTCTTTGGAAAAAGTTTCCCTACCGCTACTTTTTTAAAACGCATCGCATCCTTGCCTTGATCTACCTGATCCTCGCGTTTCACACGCTGATTCTCTTTGGCAAAATCGCTTGGCTCACGCCAGTTGGTCTTTTAGTCGGCGTACTTCTGCTGATTGGCATCCCCGCAGCATGCCTTTCACTTTTCAAACAGATTGGCGCAACACATCGTGCCAGTGGTCTCATCAGTCAGATTCGTTTACACGAAGACGGAAAGATCACTGAGGTTGAGGTCACACTGACCACGCCTTGGGAAGGACACAAGGAAGGTCAATTCGCGTTTGTCACTTTTGATCACAGCGAAGGTCACCACCCATTTACGCTGTCCTCGAGCTGGAAGAATGACGCAAGACTGACGTTTCATATCAAGCAGTTAGGCGATTACACACGTACGCTCAGCCATACGCTGCACGCTGGAGATCCTGTGACCGTCGAGGGTCCTTATGGGAAATTTGATTTTGCGGCAGATACAGGTCCCCAGATCTGGGTTGCTGGTGGTATTGGCATCACACCTTTTTTGTCGCGTCTAGAGGCGCTCGCCCACGCACCTACCCACTCATCGCAACCGATCACACTCTTTTACAGTGCGCGCGACTCAGATCATGCGCTGATTAAACATGTCGAACACTTGGCCAAACAAGCAGGTGTGCCCCTACATCTTTCCATCAGTGGAAGAAATCCCGCTTTAACAGCGCAAACAATCTGTGAACATGTACCGGACTATATCCATCGTACCGTCTGGTTCTGTGGCGCCTCAGGGTTTGGTAAGGCGATCAAGCGTGGGTTGTCAAAAGAAGGGCTACCAGACCGTCGCTTTCATCAAGAACTTTTTGAAATGCGCTGAATGAAATATGTTGAAAGAAAAAGAATCTAAAAAAGTATTGCGTGCCTCATCAGACTCAAATAAAGTCGTAGCGCAGTTTCGTCTTCGAATCAAATATGGTGAAGAGATCGCCATCGGGCCGGGCAAGATCGCCATTTTAGAGGCGATCGCTGACACAGGCTCCATATCAGCTGCTGGCAGAAAACTGGGGATGTCTTATCGTCGCGCTTGGTTGTTGGTCGATCAGATGAACCAATATTTTAAAGTGCCTGTTGTTCGGGCTGCGACCGGAGGTACGCAGGGAGGAGGTACCGCACTCACCGAGATGGGCTTAGAGGTGATCAGACTCTATCGCACGATTGAGCAACAGTCTCAAATCAAAGCAGCGTCATTGTTAAAGGTACTCACTGACAAGATCCGATCTGATTAATCGCCCATGCTCATGCTTGCGCGCGCATGACGGTATTCAAGTAAAGTAATAGGCATGACTTAATTGAAAGCCGGATGAATGGCATCCCAAATCAACGCTTGGACTACATATATGCATGTTTACCTGATTGACCCTACCGCACGCGAAATTCGAAGCCTTGAACTCACCGAAGGCACGATGCAGATCGCGGCCATTATCGGCGCAAAGCAAGTGGATTTTGATGAAATTGATGATGACGGTGATCGACTGTACTTTGATGAAGATTGTTTTATCAAAGCCAAACCAGGTGATGCACGCTTTAAAGTGGATAACCTCGCCCCCGTCTCAGGCCTTGGCATCATTTGCGGCACAGCATCACCCGATGGCGTGCTCCAGTCGACCCAAAACGATTTGGCTAGTCTGACTAAGCGCGTGCAATTTCTCTAGGCTCAGTGAATGCGCTCAGGTGCAAATCGCAATTTAAATGTACTGCCATCACCCACAACGCTTGAAATCAACAACTGCGCGTTATGGCGTGTGGCGATGTGTTTGACAATCGCTAAGCCAAGACCTGTGCCACCGGTATCACGCGAACGACTGCCGTCCACGCGATAAAACCGCTCTGTCAATCGTGGCAGATGGATGGCTTCAATACCAGGGCCAGTATCCGTCACAGCAAAAATACCATGCCGATTTGGACTCAAACTCCAGCTCACTGTGATCTGCCCACCCTCCGGCGTATAGCGAACTGCATTTGAAATCAGATTACTAAAAGCCGAATGGAGTTCGCGTCGTTCACCATATAGCGCCACATCCGTCTTGATGTCAAACACAATGCGATGACGGCCTGCAGAAAGCGCTTCGGCATCCATTTTCAGAGCTGCCATCTCAGCCACCACATTAAACTCTTGCATCGGCGCATACGCCGTATTGGCTTCTAGGTTCGCAAGGGTCAACAAGTCTTCGACCAAACTTTTCATTCGTGAGGACTGCGTCATCATCAAACCAATATACCGGTTACGCTGATCCTGCGCGAGTTCAATTGATTGCATGGTTTCAAGGAAACCAATCAAGACCGTCAGGGGTGTACGGATTTCGTGCGAAACGTTCGCTACAAAATCTCGGCGCATCGCCTCAGTTTTTTGCAAATCTGTCACGTCCTGCGCTAGCAAGAGCAACTGATCTTCTCCAAAAGGAAAGACTTGAATGGTAATCGTCAGCTCATGGGCAAAACCCATACGCTGTATCACAACAGGATGCTCGAAGCGACGCAAGGAGAGGTAATTTACAAAGTCTGGATTGCGCACCAGATAACTAATATTTTGTAGATTATCCTTACGAAAGTTGATGCCAAAGAAATTCTCAGCACTTGCATTACACCACTCAATATGAAGATCATCGTCCAACATCACCACACCGTTTGGTGATGCTTGAAAGCCCTCAATAAAACGATTGTGACGCGCTTCTAGCGTATGGATTTGCGAGCGTGCATCACTCACAATACGATCAATTTTTGAAAGGGCATCACCCCAAGCGCCAGAAGCGCCAAGCCCAAGCTTATTAGATTCAAGCAAGGTCAATTGCTGCATGCGTTCAAGATAGTAATAGCCTCTGGCAAGCGGGATCGCCATCACAATGATCCCGACAATCAGACCGACAAGCGGATCAAGCAACACGCTGAGTGATCCGCCAAGTATGAGCGCCAGCACGACCAGTGCTAAAAACCTACCACGGTAAAGCCTCATACATGCATGCCGTTTCGAAGAATAGATTACAAAATTTCACTGTCTGAGGTCACGGCCGATGGTTGACGTGTCGAACGATAGCCAACACCTCGTACTGTTTCAATATATACATCGCACTTTGCGACCGCCAAGGCGACGCGCAACCGTCGAATGTGAACGTCAACTGTACGCTCTTCGATAAACACCTCGTTACCCCAAACCTGATCCAGCAATTGGGTACGAGAATGGACGCGCTCAGGTGCGCCCATCATAAATTGTAACAAGCGAAACTCAGTCGGACCGACGATAATTTCTCGACGATGCGAACCCGGCCACTCTGCGGTGACGCGATGGGTGACTGGATCCAAACGCAGGGCACCCAGCACCATTAAAGCATCATTCGTCGGCGTGCGACTATGACGCCGCAATAACGCATTGACCCGCGCCACCAACTCCTTGGTGGAAAAAGGCTTAGTCATATAGTCGTCTGCACCGGCATCCAGACCCTGAACCTTGTCAGCCTCTTCACTTTTAGCCGTCAACATCAAAATTGGAATGCTTGCGGTACGCTCATTTGCACGCAGCTCTTTGGCGTAATGCACACCAGATTTGCCTGGCAGCATCCAATCCAAAATCATCATATCAGGAAGCGACTCCCGCATCTTGAGATTGGCTTCTTCAGTTTGAAATGCTTGCTGAACCTCATAACCAGCGTGGGTCAGATTGATCGCAATCAGCTCAGAAATAGAGATTTCGTCTTCAACGATCAGAATTCGATGACTCATGGCTTGCTTATTCCTCAGAGGCGCGTTTTTGTAACTCGCTCTTTGAGGAATGTCGGACATCATCACCGCCCACCACATAAATCACAAACTCAGCAATATTTTTGGCATGATCACCAATACGCTCGATCGCTTTGGCGATCGTCAGCATATCCAAACCTGTCGCGATCGTTTGTGGATCTTCTGTCATATAGGACGTCAATTTACGCACGAAGGCTCGGAACTCTTCATCAATCTGGCGGTCATCCAGGACGATATCCACTGCGGCATCACGATCGAGGCGTGCAAAGGCGTCCAGACTCTGACGCAACTGCTTAACTGCCAATTGACCAGAAATGATGATCTCCGCGACATTGATTTTGTGCTCAGTCCCGCTGCGAATAATGCGTCGCGTACGCTTAGCAATCTTTTCGACCTCATCACCGGCGCGCTCAAGATTGGTAATCGCCTTGGAGACGGCCATCACAAGACGAAGATCTATTGCAGTAGGTTGCCTGCGCGCGATGATCTCAGCGCACGCTAAGTCAATCTCGATTTCTTTGGTGTTGATCGCTTTCTCACGATCAACCACTTCTTTGCACAGATCAATATTCATTTCTGAAAACGCACGCATCGCATCTATGATCTGAACTTCGACCATCCCACCCATTTCCAGCAAACTGCTGCAAAGAGCGTTGAGATCCGTATCAAACTGCGACGAAAGATGTTTGTCAGCCATGAAAATTCCTGTTATCAAAAGTCACCCGTGTCGGGCGAACAACCCAATTGAGTTATATATACACGACACGGTAACCATTCAATATTTCAATTTGATGACGCCATAGGTGTTATAGCCCGATGAGACCGCCATCCTCACGCTGGATCATAATGGTCGCGGACCGCGGTCGACCGGGCTGACCGTAGCCCTGATTACCCGGCCAAGCACTTTCAAACGCATGCTGCCCAGCAGAGCCTAACGCAGGGGTTTTTTCGCCCGGATGCTGAATATTTACAAAAAGCGTCTTGCCATCGGCCGTCTCAGTCACCCCTGTCACTTCAGCGCCTTTCGGTGCCACCAGAAAGCGACGCAAACGCGCGTCTCCAAGCGCTGCACCAATAAAAGTATCCTGCTGTCCCTCTTGCACCGCACCACTGACTTGCATCGCATTAGCAACCGTCATCTTGCTGCCGTCTCCTAAGGCCCCGGGAATCGCCGCCAACATCATGCAATTGCTTTCGTCGGTCATGGCACCATCATCGGTCTGAATCCAACAAATACCTGTTGCCCGGCTAAACCACACACCATCCGGAGATGAAAAAGCGTTTGCGGCGGTCAAGCCAGAAAGGTTTGAGCGGGGATCGTCCTCTTCGGCACCGAATAAAAAGATATCCCAACCAAAGGTGTTTGCGCTCGCCCGGGCAGCCTGATCGCGGAAACGCACAATATGGCCATGGGGATTACCGGATCTTTTTAGACCATCTAAATCATTGTAAGCACGCGGATTCGCCGCATTTACCTTAGACGGCGTACGATTCGCTGCACTATTGTTGGTGAGCGCGAAATAGACATCACCATTTCGATGATTCACAGCGCCCCACTCAGGACGATCCATCTGGGTCGCACCGACGGCACTGGCCGCAAATCTCGCATGCACGAGTACATCGGCTTGATTAGCAAAGCGATACACTTCAAACCCACGGATTTTAGGATCTTGGAACGTGAGTTCAAGCCAGTCACCCGTTCCGTCATCGTTAAAGCGCGCGGCATATAAACGGCCTTCATTCAGATATTTATCACCTGCGCGAATACCTCCGCCAATGTCGCTAGGATCCCATTTGGCCTCTGATACAAACTTATAAATGTATTCATTGACAGAGTCGCAACCCATATAAAAAGCGAGCGGCTCCCCGGCAACAGGCGTGCCACAGACGGCGGCCTCGTGCGCAAACCGTCCCATCGCAGTTCTCTTGACGGACACGGAGGAAGGCTCAAGTGGATCCACTTCCACATTAAAGCCAAACGTATTGGCTTCTTGACGAAAATCACCCTCTGGCTCTGCTTGAAGATACGCAAGATTCCAGCGCGCAAAACGATTGTCCTGAGCCGATACCGTGTGCCAGCCCTGGCTAAAGGCTTTTTTTAGGTCTTTATTTAGAGGCTGTGAGGCCACACCATAACGCTTTAAGCCCGCGACCTGTTTGGGACCGATTGGGGCAGAATCTGCGCTAATTTGAAAGTATCGTGACCAATTTTCCTCGCAGGTGAGATAAGTACCCCAAGGTGTTTTTCCGTGACCGCAATTATTTAATGTACCTCGGCTCGAACGACCACTGGGATCGAACGCTGTTTTCATTAACGTATTGATCTCAGGCAAGTAAGCAGAGGGTCCTCCAAAGAGCATTGGCGATTCTGGAGTGATACGCCGATTGAGTGGAGCATCCACCAGATATTTCCAAGCATCACCGTCTCGGACAAGCTCAACGATTGAAACACCGTGGAGATTCATTTCTTTTACGACTTCAAGCTGAGGCCGATCACCAAGATCCCACTGACCAAATTGATTAAATTTTTTACCTGTCGCACCCGCAGAAGTTTGTCCGCGAGGATGCAGAAAGTGTGCATCGGCCGAGCTCTCATGATTGACACACAGAACAGCCCGACCTGTCGGGGCTTCTGAATAGCGACCTTTTGCATCAATGTAAAAAAGCTCCATCCCGTCGTGATGGTCCCCCACCCGGCCGGTCCAGTCGTCGGTTTCTATACCCACATTAGAATAGGCCGATACACCCGACTTGAGCGGATCACCCGTTGCATGCAAAATCGTATAGCGATAACCGTCAGGTAATTGCACATTATCAAGTAGGCTTTTCCCAACAGCTTGAAAGCCCAGCTGTGCTTCTGAAGCCGCAGCGCCTCCAGACGCTGATCCGCTCGCCGTCACCGGTGTGGCGAACGTTGATTTCAACGCTTCCGGCATCAGGCCAAGCAATCCAAGCCCAAGCCCGCCTCTCAACACGGTCCGCCTTGACGGGCTGGCTAAAGCTCGCTGAACAACCGACTGAAACCTTTCATTTGACGTCTTTTTTTTCATCTCTTGCACCCAGATCTGTTACGCATATTATTTGCACCGATTGAATGAGTACACACAGAAAACATGACATAGACATGACAGCACCCTGTCATCAATTATTCATCAAAATGTCATAGAACTGACATCAAAATCTTTGATCATGTCGGCAATCTACGGAGATCCAAGGCAATGTTGATCCAAGTCCCCGAAAAATCAGAATATTGTGCTCTTAAAAAGAAAAAACACACAAAACAATTACTCACTGTCAATATCGCCAGAAAAGCCAAAGACGTAAAAGCTGCACAGCGCCTTCGCCATGATGTATTCAGTCAAGAATATGGGGCAAATTTTCATGCTGCCGCACCTGGCATTGATGAAGATAGATTTGATCAATGGTGCGATCACTTGCTCGTGCATAACCATGTGACTAAGCGCGTCGTTGGTACCTACAGAATACTTAGGCCAGAGCAAGCCATCTGCGCTGGAGGCTTTTACTCAGAATCCGAATTTGATCTCTCTGGACTGAACACAATACGCCATAAAACTGTCGAGTTTGGTCGCGCATGTATCGATCCTGAATACAGAAGCGGTCCCACGCTGATGATGTTGTGGTCAGGTCTATCCGAACTGATTCGACAGAACAACTATCAATATGTACTGGGATGCGCGAGCGTGAGCTTGCGAGACGATGGCGTCACTGCAGCCGAAGTCTGGCGCAGCGTACGCGACATGGTCAGTCAATGTGAAGGTTTACGCGTGACGCCTCTTCACCCTTACCCGGTCGACCATGTCAACCCGCAATTACCTGCCAATATTCCGGCACTCATTGCAGGATATCTAAAACTGGGGGTCAAAGTCTGTGGAGAGCCCGCTTGGGATCCCGACTTTAATACAGTCGATTTTCCAATGCTGCTAACCGTCTCAGAAATGACTGCCCGCTACAGGCAACGCCTTGGTTTTGATGCGCAAAAATTTCAAGCACAAACGCTCATTCAGGCAGCGTAAATAAGGCGCAGCCCATCTTGACATACGCGCCATGTTCGATCCCTGGCGCGAGCTTAAAGCCACGTGGCGCAAAAACAATAATGGTAGAGCCATGCTCAAACCATCCAAGCTCCTGCCCCTTCTTACAGGGCAGATCACAGTCGATAGTCTGCCTACCTCGATAGCGGCTATTGAACAAAAGATCGAGTCCATGTAACCGGATGCTAGCCACCAGGATGGCCGCAACTGGGACGAGATAGATCTGGTGCGCCGCAGGTCCGATCTGCATCGAAATCATGGCGCGCTCATTCATACAAAATAGTTTTTCAACCCGACGCAATGCGATTGGGTTTACGTTCCACGTATCGCCGGAGTGGTGCACGACCCGATCAATCTTGCCGTTATAGGGGGCATGAAATCGATGATACATGGCCGAAGTCAGGCGTAACGTCACATAGACGCCCCCCTCAAGCGATTGCGGGTCGACGTGATCGCCCATCAACTCCGATATCTTATAGGGAAAACCTTTGGCTTGAAACACCTGACCGTTGATGATGGTGCCGCACTCGCCCACAATGCCATCA
>CAMAYM010000091.1 GCA_945862495.1 Bordetella parapertussis
CGATAAAGCTTCCATGCGTACCAAACGAACATCGCACCCAGCACCATCGCGCATAACAAATACAACCAGCCACTCATACCGATTACATAGGGCAAGGCCGTCGTCGCCATGAGGGCAATGCTGTAGAGCAAAATGTGTAAGCGTGTAAATTGCTGCCCGTGCGTCACAGGTAACATCGGCAAGCCCGCATTTTCATAATCACGTGTGCGATACAAGGCGAGTGCCCAAAAATGGGGCGGCGTCCAAATAAAAATAATCAGGACCAACAGCCAAGCCTCGGCGGGCACGGCATCTGCCACCGCCGCCCAGCCTAGCGCTGGCGGCATCGCACCAGACAATCCACCGATCACAATATTTTGTGGCGTACGTGGCTTGAGGATCACCGTATAAATCACGGCGTACCCCACAAAGGTCGCAAAGGTCAGCCACATGGTCAAAGGATTGACCCAGCGATACAACACCAACATACCTAAGCCACCGAGTACACCGGAAAATAACATCACTTGCGCAGAAGAAATGGTGCCTGTAGCCGTGGCGCGCCGGGCAGTGCGCAACATACGCGCATCGATACGCTGTTCTATCAGGCAGTTCACTGCGAACGCTGCGGCTGCGAGTAACCAAATACCGATCGTCCCTGCAATCACTTTTTGCATATCGGGAAGGGTCGGCGTTGCCAGGAACATACCGATCACCGCGCAAAAGACCGCCAATTGGGTCACGCGCGGCTTGGTCAGCACAAGGTACTGACGCAATAGACTTGGGGATGTGGCAGTCAAACTAGACATAGTCACTATTTAAATGAAACGTACGCCATTGTAATGGCAAGCGGGCGCATGAGGCGGCATTCAATGGTCGGCAGTCGCTTCGCGCTAAAAACGCTACTCCTGTGCACCGACTGCTGTTCGGGCGGTATGTCCAAGGCGGAATAACAATGTCACTGTCGCCAGAACTAAACCTGCCGCTCCACCATTGTGTAAAACGGCAATCAATAGTGGCCATTGAAAGAAGATTGTGGTCAAGCCCGTGAAAAGCTGTGCCACGAGCAGTGCCATCACAAGCTGTGCTGGGCCCCTTAACCCTGGATCCTTCATGAACCGCCAGCTGAGGAGCCCCATAAACGCAAAGATCACAAATGCAAAATTACGGTGCACCCAATGTATGCCCGTCAGCGCTGTTTGAGAAATCATTTCACCACCGGGCATTTCACCGAGTCCACGGATCAATGAGAAACCATTTTTTAAGTCCATCGGTGGCAACCAACTTCCATTGCAAGTCGGAAAATCCATGCAGGCAAGCGCCGCATAATTCGTACTGACCCATCCACCCAAGGCGACCTGCATAAACAGCAACACCAGTCCCAATGCGACCCAGGGTTTAAAACGCAAAGAGGCGGGCAGCACGGCCGGATACGCACGCTCACGCGCCGCCAGCCATGTCATCAACGCCAACAGCGAAATTCCCCCTAGTAAGTGAGCGGTCACAATCAGGGGCATCAGTTTCATGGTGACGGTCCAGGCCCCAAAGGCGCCTTGCACGCACACAGCAGCGAGGGTGACAAACGCCAATTTAGGCGAATACTCAAATTTATTGCGATGACGCCAGGCCATCCACGAAATGATAATAATCAGAAAGCCCAGCAACGCCCCCACATAGCGATGAATCATTTCGATCCATGCTTTAGGCAACGTAACAGGTCCATCTGGCATCACTTGTACCGCTTGTCTGATAGAGTCCAGGGCACCAATCGGCGTGACGCTTCCGTAACAGCCTGGCCAATCTGGGCATCCTAGCCCAGAGTCCGTCAGGCGGACAAAGGCACCGAACATAATGAGATCAAGCGTCAAAAACCACGTCAAAAAAACGATCCTACGATAACGTTTGCTTGTAAGTGTTTCCAACATGATTTATCCTATCCTGGAGTTCTGGATCAGTTTGCGAATGTCCTTACGGAACATTTCAGGATCTTCAATATACGGATATTGCAAAATTAGATTGCCGTTCGGGTCAATCACCCAGATGAGTGGAGCCAAGGCTTTGCGCGCTTGCTCAGGCGTCATCGACCCGGGTGCACCACCAAGCAAAAACGCCTGAAGCACGGCAGGATTGACGCGAACCATTACGGCACCCTTGTAGGCTTCCATTACCTTTTCAGGTACGGGCGCATCATCGGTGATCAACCACACACGACTCAAGCGTTCGACGTGTTTACCTTGGCTGGCGTGGGTGTTTCGGATAATGTAGAGTTTGCGTGCACAAGACTCGGGACACTCCGCCCCATCCGCTGTCAGCATGACCCACTTGCCTTTCAACGAATTTAAATCGAAGGGCGTCCCATCCAGTGTCGTTAAAGGCAGGTTTTGCGCGGAAGGCATCGGTCGCTGAGGTTGGACGAGCTGACCATACGCAGAGCTTCCTTCAGGACGCCACTCAGGATTGAAATACACCAGTAATGCCGCAATCAATGGTGCAAAACTCATCAACACGATGATCACCAGAGGCGTCTTGGAGCGCAGTTTTTTTTGCTCAGGCGCCGTTTGAGTCGCTGTCATCATTTTTTGGGTAGGTTCAGTCACAACAATTCCATCTTTCAGTCAGCACAGTGTTTCCAAATAGTACTTTACAGCGATCCTCAGCTTCAGGAAGAATGGCAGCACTGGTTTAGGGTGATTGGCGAAAACGAAAACGACGCCAAATAATGACCAAAAAAGCCACTAATAAAATGCCTGCAAAACCAAACCACTGCATGGCATAGCCAACATTCTTATCCGAATCAACCGAAGGCTCTGGCCACACACGTTTCAGCCCCTCTTCATCCTGACCCCCGCTTTGCATGAGCACTGTGGGTAAAAGTTTTAGCCCTGTCCTTTTTGCATAGCTTTCAAGGTCTAGATTTTGTAATCTCGGCAAAATAACGGGGTCGATTAGTCCAGCAATCGCCTGCGGCGTCCCCTTCCAGCCTTGGGGCAGGTTTGCTGCAGCGTTTGTCTCGCTCGTCCACAGCTCAAATAATCTGGGTACACGCACCGCTAACTCACCCACCACACTTACCGTCGCGTCTGAGGTCGGGATAGTGGGCACAGGACGGCCAGCAATCGGCCTTTCTAGCCAGCCTCTCAACACCAACACGGCAGTATCCCGATCCAGCATCAGTGGCGTCGCAAGCCACAAACCTGGACGTCCATCCAGATTGCGATTTTCCAACAAAACACTCCACTCACTGCGCCATACGCCTTCTGCGGTCGCGGGTCGCCATGCTTGTAATTGAGTGTCAGAGACCGCTGGTGTCAATTTCAATGGAGGCGCACGCCTCCCAGTCTCAAGGGTCACGGCAACTTGTCGTCGCACCTCCGCGCGCTCAAGTTGCCAGCGCCCGAGCATGAGGCACACAAATGCTACCGCCCCCAACAGAATGAGTGCAATCAGGGTAAGTCTATTTGATACTACTTTTGTCATGTCTGCGATAATCTCGTCTTTATATGAGGTCTGTCATGCGCATTTTGGTCATTCTCGCGTTTATCGGTATTTTAGGCAGTCTTGGTTCCGCGCTGTTTTATCTCATGCGCGATAAAGGGACATCGAATAAAACGGTCAATGCGCTCACGGTCCGTATTGGCTTATCAGTCGCACTCTTTCTGTTCTTGCTGTTTTCGCACTGGATGGGGTGGATTGAGACGACGGGCTTTAAACGCTGATAATGGGTGTTTTCTGGCATAGGATTTTCGAGCCAAAAAAAAGCCAGCTTCGCGCTGGCCTTTTTTATTCAGCAACAATTATTTGTCGCCTTTTAGCTCACCAACTTCACGACTCAGAACCAGTAGACGAATAGATAAAGACCAAGCCACACTACGTCCACAAAGTGCCAATACCACGCAGCACCTTCAAAGCCAAAGTGGTTGTCTGCCGTAAAGTGACCTTTCGACATACGAATCAAAATCACCGTCAACATCGTGGCACCAAGCAACACGTGAAAACCGTGAAATCCCGTAAGCATGTAAAACAGTGAGCCATACGCACCTGAATCAAAGCGTAAGTTTAAATCTGCGTATGCGTGCATATACTCATATGCTTGGCAACCAACAAAGACAAAACCAAGCACAACGGTTGCAAGTAGCCAAAACATTGACTTGCCACGATGATTTTCACGCAAAGCATGGTGAGAGATCGTCAGAGTCACGCCTGAAGATAACAGCAACGCTGTGTTGATAGTGGGCAACCAAAAGGGTCCCATCGTCTCAAAGGCTTCTACCACGCCAGCTGGGCCGAGATTAGGCCAAACAGCGTTGAAATCTGGCCACAAAAGTTGTTTGTGATCTAAGTCTCCGAGCCAAGGGGTCGTAACGGTACGGATGTACCAAAGTGCCCCGAAAAACGCAGCAAAGAACATCACTTCGGAGAAAATAAACCAACTCATACTCCAGCGATAGGAAGCATCAATGCGCTTGCTGTTTAAGCCATCTTGGGACTCTTGAATCGCATCGCCAAACCACTTGTACAAGACCACAAACAAGCCAAGCAAACCAGCAAAGACAGCCCACATGCCGGCTTCTATTCCGTTGACCCAAGCCGAAGCTCCCAACATAACTACCAGCAAGGTGATGCTGGCACTCACAGGGTGCGATGAATCCGCAGGCACGTAATAGTAAGGTGCCTCTTTGACGTGTGCAGAGTGGGGTGCACTCATATTGTTCTCCAGACTACAAGTAATCAAATATTATTCTAGCTGAGGCTCGCAAGTGCCAGTTTAACAATCAGCACAAGACTCACCACAAATATCACGCCAAACAACAATCCGGCCACAACAAGATGAACGGGATTGAGTTTGGCGACATCCTCTTCGAACCCCTTACCTTTTCTTACTCCAAAAATGGCCCATGAAATAGCCTTCAGTGTTTGAAAAAAGTTGGGCTTTCGCTGAGATAACTGCTTTAAATCCTGACTCATTTTTTTACCGCCAGCGTTGAATCAGGAATCATCACGTTTCTAAAATTTTTCTTCCGATTGTCCATCCGAACATCACAAGGACAAGCACTAGAAAAATCCATCCTGCACGCTTGTTCTTGCGACGTTGTTCGGGTGTCATCGGAAATCCTATTTGACCTGTGGGGGGGTCTCAAATGTGTGGAATGGTGCAGGGGATGGAACGGTCCACTCCAAGCCCTCTGCGCCTTCCCAAGGCTTTGCGGGAGCACGTTCGCCCTTACCTGCATACGCTTTCAGAATGATGTAGAGGAACAGCAACTGCGACAGCCCGAACCAAAATGCGCCAAGGGTCGCGATCTGGTGGAAGTCAGTAAATTGCGCTGCATAATCCGCGTAACGACGGGGCATCCCTGCCAAACCCATAAAGTGCATGGGGAAGAAAGTGATGTTGAACGAGATCATGCTCATCCAAAAGTGCCACTTGCCCAGGCGCTCGTCATACATATAGCCAGACCACTTTGGCAACCAGTAGTAGGTGCCCGCGAACAAGGCAAACAAGGAACCCGCAACCAATACATAGTGGAAGTGTGCCACCACGTAATACGTATCATGCACCTGAATATCGATCGGTGCCATGGACAGGATCATGCCGGTAAAGCCACCAATCGTAAACACGAAAACAAAACCAATCGCGAACAACATCGGCGTTTCGAAGGTCATCGAACCGCGCCACATGGTCGCGACCCAGTTGAACACCTTGACACCTGTTGGGATTGAAATCAACATCGTGGCGTACATAAAATAAAGCTGAGCAGTCACAGGCATCCCTGTAGCAAACATGTGATGCGCCCAAACAATAAAGGACAGAATCGCAATAGATGCTGTCGCGTACACCATCGAAGCGTAGCCAAACAGCGGCTTGCGGGCAAAGGCAGGAATGATTGCAGAGACAATGCCGAAGGCCGGCAAAATCATGATGTAGACCTCTGGATGCCCAAAGAACCAAAAGATGTGCTGATACAGAACTGGATCGCCACCCACCGCTGCGTTAAAGAAGCCAGTACCGAAATGACGATCTGTCAGGACCATTGTGATCGCAGCCGCCAACACAGGCATCACAGCAATCAGCAAATAAGCCGTAATCAACCATGTCCAACAGAACAAAGGCATTTTCATCAACGTCATGCCCGGCGCACGCATGTTCAAGATCGTAACCACGATGTTGATTGCACCCATGATCGACGAGGCGCCCATGATGTGAATGGCAAAAATTGCCAAGTCCATTCCGGGTCCCATCTGCGAGGTCAAGGGGGCATAAAGCGTCCAACCCGCAGCCGTTGCGCCGCCTGGTACAAAGAAAGAAGCCGTCAGCAAAATAGCGGCAACCGGCAACAACCAGAAACTAAAGTTGTTCATCCGGGCGAACGCCATATCTGAGGCGCCAATTTGCAGTGGCACCATCCAGTTAGCAAACCCCACGAAGGCCGGCATAATTGCGCCGAACACCATGATCAGACCATGCATGGTCGTGAACTGGTTAAACAACTCAGGGCGGAAGAACTGAATCCCCGGTTGAAATAACTCCGTACGCAGCAAAAGCGCCAAGAGGCCGCCTTCGAGCAACATTGTGAAAGAAAAGATTAGGTACATCGTACCGATGTCTTTGTGGTTAGTGGCGTACAACCAACGACGCCAACCATGCAACGATGGACCGTGATGGTGGTCGTGATCATGGTCATGACCGTGGTCGTGGCCGTGGCCACCAATCTGATCTGCTGGAATGCTACTCATGGCGAACTCCTATCCTGCTTAGGTCGCGCGCACTTGATAAGTGAGCGCAATGATCTATACGAATTAATCCGATTGACTACAAAAAAGCGCACAACACACTAAACAAATTAACGAGCCGCTTTAACTTCTGCAGGCGAAATCACAGGGTCTTTGCCCTTGCCTGCATTGGTCCAAGCAGAACGCGTATACGTGATCACCGATGCGATTTCCACATCATTGAGCTGAGAAGCAAATGACGCCATCGCTGTACCTGGCTTGCCTTTCAGCAAAATTTCGATGTTAGGTCCTTTTGGTCCCATCGCAATGACGCTCGCATCCAAGGCGGGGAACGCACCCGTCACGCCCTTGCCGCTACCTTGATGGCAGGCTACGCAGTTAGCCGCGTAAACCTTTTCACCACGCGTGATGAGCTCGGCTGCCGTCCACTCTTTAGTGGGATCATCCGCCGCGGCCATCAGCAATTTCTTTTGTTCAGTGGCCCACTTGAGGTAATCGGCCTCGGAAACAACCTTTACGACAATCGGCATGTAGGCGTGATCTTTTCCGCATAACTCGGCGCACTGCCCGCGGTACTCACCGATTTTTTCAGCACGGAACCAAACATTGCGAATGAAACCGGGAATCGCATCTTGTTTGACTGCCAAATCCGGCACCATCCAGGAGTGAATCACGTCAGCGCCCGTCACAGCGACACGGACTTTTTTGCCAACGGGAACCACCAGTGGATTGTCGACTTCCATCAGATAGAACGGACCCTTTGGCTCTTTATTATCAATCTGTGCACGGGGCGTTGACAGGTTGGAAAGGAATTTGACACCTGTGGCTGGGCCATCGATGTACTCGTAACCCCACTTCCACTGATAACCCGTGACCTTGACCGTCATGTCCGCGCCGCTAGTGTCTTTCATGGCTACAACCGTGCGGGTTGCAGGCAACGCCATTGCGATCACGATCAGGAAAGGTACAACCGTCCAAGCTACCTCAACGCCCATGTGCTCATGAAACGTCGCGGGCTTGGCGCCGCGTGATTTGCGGTGCGCCCAAATTGAATAAAACATGACACCAAACACGGCCACGAAGATCACCATACAGACGACCAACATGAACCAATGCAGCCAGACCACATCGCGCGCGATCTGCGTCACTCCCTCGGAGAGATTAAGCTGATTGACACGCGGCCCACCAGGCATATCTTGCAATTGCGCGCTTGCGATACCCATGAAAAGCATGGCACAGACGCCCAGAAACCCTCTCAACTTCTTCATGCTGACCTCTAAACACAGCGCACGGCAGGCGAATCAAACACAGGACAGATATAAGTCGCTGCCTGCTAGACCGCCTTGCGCAAAATTATTGTATGGCTAACCTCAAGAGAAAATGACTCAGGATTAGCACGTATCGCAAAGAATCGTCACTAATTGTAGCGCAGGCTTGCCATCCTTGCTGCACTACAATCCCTTTACCATATCAGGCGTATGCCCACCATGACAAAGTCAGCGTTTCTTTTATCTCGCAACAGCCTTAGACCTCTTTTAGACGGCTTTCTTGCGCGCGCTACCCAAACGCCTCTCGAAGGCTCTTTACCTCTATTTATAGGGGGCAGTCGTTGCGGGTGGCTGTTTTCTGGAGCGGCGCAGGCCTTGTCTGGCTTCGCTGACGTGCAGCTCACTTCAAACGCTGCTCATTTTGGCGAAAATCTCCCCGCCGGTGAACCACTCGACTCCCATTTAGCTGAGATTGCTTTAAAACTCAGGGCAGCCGGATGCACGCCCGGCTGGAGAAACGAGTTATTAGACGTATGGTCCCAAGAAGAAAATCACTTAAACAGCCCAACCAAGCGCGTTGCTGCAATTGAGCGAGGGGTCATGCGCCCCTTGGGGCTGATGACACAAGCCGTGCATCTCAGCGGGTGGTCTGAGGACGGCCGCTTGTGGGTAGCCAGACGCGCCCTCACCAAGGCAACCGACCCCGGCATGTGGGATACGCTCGTCGGTGGACTGGTAGGGAATTTCGAAGATCCGGAATTGGCGCTTGTGCGTGAGTCAGACGAAGAAGCAGGGCTCGATGCCCCGGATATCGTGGCACGTACTCCGCTGCGCACCATTGCGCATATGAAACGTCGTCTTCCAGAAGGCTTTCAGCTTGAGGCCGTTCTCACCTGCGAGTGCGTGCTTGCCCCCCATGTCAAGCCAAGTAACCGCGATGGCGAAGTGATGGAAATACAGCTACTCGACACAGAGACGCTTTACACACTGCTCAAAGAGGATGCATTTACGCTTGAAGCGTCCATCGTCATCACTGAAGACTTGATGAATCGGGCGGCGGACTAGGCTGGTACGCACGCCAAACCTCGAGCGCGCGTAAACGTTGCTTGGCAACCAGTTCGATCGCATCCTTGATCGCGGGGTCCTGCAACATCAGCTGATCAAAGTCCTTGGCGGGCAAGCACAGTACTTTGCTGTAGCCCAGAGACCTGACTTCAAAGTTTTCTGGCAAAGCGTGGTTGAGTAGGTACATTTCGCCAAAAAACTCTCCAGAACCCAGCTCCACATGCGTGCCATCGGGCAGCAAAATGGTCACGGCGCCAGAGGCAACTATATACAACCCAAAAGGCGGTGCCTTTTTGCCCCAAATCAGCTGATCTGGCAAAAACAAACGCGGTGTCAACATCTTGGTCACTGCCCGCTGTGCATCGGCCGGTAAACCGCTCAATAGCGGCACACGTGCAACGAGTGCGGAAGCATCCATTGCAATATCGAGTGGCGCATCATGGTCCAGAAAGGCCCAACGCTGCGTCACTTGATCGGACAGGCTTTCATAGACTTCACCGCTAATGAGCGATTGGTCAAACATTTCGCCATAACGCTTACGCTCCAGCCGTCTGGCGATTCGGCCAAGATAATGCTCCTGCATCCAAAGTGAATAGTTGGGGTACTGCAACGCGAGGGCTTGCAACGCCTCGCGGATTTGAGATAGACGTTCCGAATGCAACTCCGTAATGCGCGCACAAGCCTCATCTCCCAAAATTTCGGGTAGTTTCTTGCCGACAAAATCCAGCAGCTGCTGAGAGATCGAGCGCATACACATTAGGGCGACAAAGCGTTGACTCAGCTCAAAGGCAAGCCAACGCTGCACACCAAAAATTTCGTAGATCCGCATCGCTTGGCGAAACCGCCGCGGATACCGCATTGCGCGCGCAGTACTTGACTCAAATCCTCTCACACCCCTCAATCGCACAGACTCTTCAAGCCGCTCCGCACGCCCGAGCAATCGCTCAGCCATGTTGCGATCAATGATTTGATGTTTCAACACATCAAAGTAGCGCTCATACTCTCTGCGCGCCAAAATTGTTAGCCCAAGATTGATGCGTTCGTTGAGGGAAAAGTGCTCGATGTGTAGCTCAGGATCCTCCTCGGTACTTTTCTCAAACGCGGCATGCACTTTTTCGCGGGCAGCTTCCGAAACCTGCTCAGTCAGGGCAATTTCATCCGTCTCCTGCTGAATCATTGCCGTCGCGACGATGACGGCCTGATTGCGTAATGCACGTTCCTTTTTTGTCAG
>CAMAYM010000092.1 GCA_945862495.1 Bordetella parapertussis
AACCATCGAAGTCAACGAGCCTTTGCGCTTTAAAGGCGTCACGGTTTATCAATCCAGCTTTGATGATGGCGGTAGTCAGGTGGAGTTAGTGGGCTATCCGCTTGCAGGTCCAAGTGACAAGCCGTTTGAGCTCAAGTCACGCGTGGGTCAGTCTAGTGATGTCACGATGAAATCCGCGGCTAAAGAACTCAAGGTTGAGGTGACTAAGCTGCGTCCAATTAACGTCGAGGATTTGTCTGCGGGTGATCCTTCTGCACCCAAGCCCTTTGGAGAGCATGTGGCGGCCGTGACAGGCAGCGCCGCAGGTAAGACCAATAAAAATCTGCGCAATATTGGCCCAAGCGTTGAATACCGCGTGATTGACGCGAGTGGTCAAGCCACGTTGTTTCACAATTACATGGTGCCGGTTGAGCTAGACGGTGCGCGCGTGATGCTGGCGGGTGTCCAGGAGCCTGGGACGTCCGGTTTTCGATATTTGCGTTTGCCCGTTGACGATGAAAGTTCAGTTGGCGACTTTATGCGGTTGAGAGCTGCCTTGGCAGACCCGAAGGCAAGGGAGTTGGCGACTCAACGTTTGGTCGCTAACTATGTTGGTAGTCCAGAGGAGCAACGTGCGTTACAAATCTCTGCCGAGCGGGCGTTGGATACGTTTGCGACGGGAGGATTGGTCGCGATTTCAAATTTTCTAGAAAAAAACGTGCCAGAACCTGAGCAAAGACGGGCGGCAGATATCATTATTCGTTTGCTGGGTTCGTCGATTGCCGAATTGCGAAATGTTGCGCGTGAACGCGCTGGGCTCGCCCCCTTGCCTAACACGCCTGAAAAAATGGATGAAATCGCCGACTGGTCTAGGCTCTCAGTCGTCGCATTGTCGGATTTGGCGCTTTACCCCTCTCCGATCATGATGACGCTTAAAACCTTTGAGCATGTCCAGGCGAGTGTGTTTCAGGTCAGTCGCACGCCAGGAAAGATCACAGTCTATATCGGCTGTTTGCTGCTAGTGATTGGCGTGTTTACGATGTTTTATGTGCGAGACCGCCGTATCTGGGTATGGCTGCGCCCTGAGGAGACCTCAGGGGGGACGAGAGTATTGGCGGCCATGACTTCACAAAAGCGTACACTCGATTTCAACCGAGAATTTGACCGTTTCAAGCAGGCGTTGAAGCGCCTGAATCAAGCTTAGCCATAATGGCAAGCCCAACATTGACCAGTGAGATATCGTTATGAATGAACCCGTTGCTGCTGTTGCAAACGATTGGGATGATTTGTCGGAGTCTGGTGATGGACGCATTGAGCGCGGGCGTCCCGATTGGACGGATGCATTGTTTTTTGTGTTGCTTGCGCTTGGAGCGGGCTTTGCGCTGAATCAATACAGCCAGGCGATGGATATTTACGAGAAGACCATTCTGGTCCTCACGGTGCCATTTCTGACATGGCTAGGCTGGCTTTGGCGCCCTCTGCGTACCTTGATGGTGGCGATGGCACTTGCTGCAGGTTTTGCGATCTGGTTGTATCAAGGGGATTTGGCGCGCGCGGAACAAGCGTTTTTATTGAAATACTTGCTCTCCTCTCAGTCGGCCATTCTTTGGATGTCGGTACTGTTCGTCGTGGCGACTTTTTGCTACTGGGCAGGCTTTGTGAGTCCGACGGCGGCTTGGTTGGGAACCGCACTCACCTGGGGGGCGGTGTTCGCGGGCTCGACAGGGATGTTGGTGCGTTGGCGCGAAGGCCACTTGATGGGCCCTGATTTGGGTCACATCCCTGTCAGTAATCTCTATGAGGTGTTTGTTTTATTTGCGCTGGTGACTGCGCTGTTCTATTTGTATTACGAGCGCCGCTATGGCACCCGTGCATTGGGTGGTTTTGTCATGCTGGTGGTGACCTCGGCGGTCGTATTTTTACTTTGGTATTCCTTTACCAGAGAGGCCTATCAGATTCAGCCCCTCGTCCCCGCGCTGAAAAGCTGGTGGATGAAAATCCACGTCCCTGCAAACTTTATTGGCTACGGGACTTTTTCGCTTGCAGCGATGGTGGGTTTTGCCTATCTGGTCAAGCAACATGGGCAAACCAAATCTTGGCTTAAGCTTGCGCCTTTGTTTATCTTGGGCGTTTTACTTGCAGCCGAACCCATGGTGTTTCGCACCGAGGGCCTGTCCGCAACCTGGATGATTTATTTTGGCATTGGTGCTCTGATTGTCGGGACGATCTTATTGTTCCGCGCACCCATTGCCGCGCGCTTACCGTCTTTTGAGGTGCTCGATGACATCATGTATCGGGCCATTGCGATTGGTTTTGCTTTTTTCACTGTTGCGACGATTCTGGGGGCCTTATGGGCCGCAGACGCCTGGGGTGCTTACTGGCAGTGGGACCCTAAGGAAACATGGGCGCTAATTGTGTGGCTGAACTATGCCGCATGGTTGCATTTACGCCTCATGAAAGGATTGCGTGGCACGATGGCCGCATATTGGGCACTTGTTGGTCTGTTGGTGACGTGTTTCGCCTTTTTGGGCGTTAACATGTTTCTTTCAGGTCTTCATTCTTATGGTGCGCTTTGACGCCAGCTAAACCATGGGTCGTGCTGGTTGCGACCCTAACAGTACAGTCCCTTGTTGCGATGGCCTTGTTGAATTTGCCGGTAGTTGCACCGGCAGTGGCCAAAGATGTCGGCATTTCAACGAATTATTTGGGTGCCTATGTTGCGCTGGCCTATTTTGGTGCAATGATCGCGACCTTGCTGGGTGGCGCAGCCGTCAAACGTTGGGGGGCGATTCGCCTCAGTCAGACCGGACTTGTGTTGGCTGCGATCGGTTTATTTTTGTGTGCGATCCCAGCACTTGAAACCATTGCCTTGGGTGCGCTCTTTATCGGGGCAGGCTACGGTCCGATTACACCGGCAAGCTCGCATTTGTTGATCAAATCAACACCACCAGAAAAACTTTCCTTTGTGTTCTCCGTTAAACAGACGGGTGTACCCCTCGGTGGCATGATCGCGGGGGCAACAGTGCCTTCCCTAGATATTTTAATAGGCTGGCAATGGGCCTTTGTGTGCGCGGGGATTGCCTGTGTCCTTTGCGCGTGGGCTGTACAGGGCCTGCGTAATGGCTTGGATGACGATCGCGATCCGACGGTCAGACCTTCTTTGGCAACAAGCTTTGTCTTGCCGCTCAAGCTTATTTTTAGCCACCGTACTTTGCGCAAATTGTCCTATATGTCTTTTATGTTCTCGATCGCGCAGATGGCCCTGATGGGTTATTTGGTGACGTTTTTATATGAGGACTTAGGCTGGAGTTTGGTAGCGGCGGGTGGCGCCTTGACTGTCGCTCAAGCCGCAGGAGTCTCCGGCCGTATGCTGTGGGGCTATGTCTCAGATCGTTGGCTGGGTGCCACCATGATGTTGATTGTGATCGCGGTACTGTTGGTGATTGGCGCGATTGGCACTGCCTTGCTGGGACCCGAGTCTTCACCCTGGTTTTTATTCCCGGTGTTGGTGATTTTTGGTTCTTCGGCGATTGGCTGGAATGGCGTATTTCTCGCTGAAATTGCCAGACAGGCGCCGAAAGGCCAAGCCGGCGTGGCGACGGGTGGCACGCTCTGTATTACCTTTTTAGGTGTCATGGTGGGACCACCCATATTTGGCGTATTGGCTAGCATGCTCAGTAGTTATGGCCTCAGTTATGGCGTGCTGTCGGTACTCGGTATTGTGATTTTGATGTTGTTGATTCCGCTCTATCGTCGACCTACCGAAAGCGCGAGCTAGGTGTCGAGATGACTTCCCCCGCCAACAGTCTGGCAGAGCCAACTGCGCCGTCGCAACAGCGTCAATGGCTGGTGGGTTGCGGGATTTTTTTATGTGCCCTGACCTGTTTTTCTTTGCTGGACGCGCTGGCAAAAGATTTGGTCCACCGCTATTCGGCCCCACTTGTGAATATGGCCCGGTACTCTGTAATTGTGGTGCTGGCTTTTGCTGTATTGCGCGCGAAAGGCGTTTCGGTCCACGCGCCTAAAGATGCCCGACTGCTGTTGGTACTCCGCGGTGCGATGCTTGGCGTGGTAGGTATTTGCTTTATGCCGGCTATTCAGTATTTACCCCTTGCAGAGGGCACAGCGATTTATTTTGTTGCGCCTCTGATCGTGGTGATTTTGGCACCTTTTGTGCTCGGGGAGCGGGTGGGGTGGAAGCAGTATGCCGCGGTCTTAGTCGGCATGGCGGGTATGTTATTGATCGTCAACCCGGGCGGAGAGCTTTCCTGGATCGGCAGCGCGCTGATGTTTACAAGTGCGTGCGCGTATGCGATGGTGCAGTTGCTCACACGCAAGCTGACCAAGCGCGTAGAAAGTGAACAGATGTTTATTTATGCGGCAAGCACATGCTGGTTCATGGGCCTCGGCGTCATTGCCGTATTTTGGCCTGAGGTGTGGCCAACCGGTCGCGATATGTTTGAAATGCTCTTGATGGGCCTGTGTGGGGGCGTCGGTCAGTACTTATTGATCTTGGCCTTCAAACGTGTGCCGGCCTCGACCTTGGCACCGCTCAATTATTTTCAGTTGGCATTGGCGGTGATGTGGGGCGAATTATTTTTTTCTCAACGCCCAAGCCTGCTGTCTTTTGCCGGCATCGCACTGATTGTGGCTGCTGGGTTGTCTCTGACCTTGCCCATGTTAATCGCATCCTTAAAAGCCCGCACACTTCGCCGTACGCCTTGATATCAGGAGATTAGATGAAGAGCTTTTTTCACCCCAAGCAAAAGTTACATCATCCGCAAACGTATTTGTCGCGTGGCAAGATGCGTGTGCCGCAAGAGATTCCTGAGCGTGCCGAGCAAATTTTAAAAGGCCTTGCCGAGCTCAAGCTGCCCGTATATGAACCCAATGACTTTGGCATGGCGCCTTTGTTGCGCGTGCACGATGCCGCGTATTTGTCATTCCTTCAACATGCGCACGCCGAATGGAAGCAAGTCGGTCCGGACTGGGGTGACGAGGTGATCTCCAACGTTTATGTGCGTGAACCGAATGCGCTTCGAGGTGTGTTGGCCAAGGCGGGCAAATACCTGGCCGACGGGAGTTGCCCGGTGGGTGAACATACATGGACCACCGTCTATTGGGGTGCACAATCCGCCATTGCAGGGGCAAACGCGCTCTTGGCCGGCGATGACAAAGCCTATGCCTTGTGTCGTCCTCCAGGGCATCACACGCGGAAAGATGCAGCGGGCGGCTTTTGTTATCTCAATAATGCGGCAATTGCTGCGGAGCTGTTACGGGAAAAATTTAAACGCGTTGTGATTTTTGATACCGACGTGCATCACGGTCAAGGTGTGCAGGAGATTTTTTATAACCGTGACGATGTCTTGTATGTATCCGTTCATGGTGATCCAACGAATTTCTATCCTGTGACGGCCGGCTTTGAGGAGGAGACCGGCGCCGACACAGGTGCGGGATACAACCTCAACTTGCCGATGGCGCACGGCTCAAGCGAAGCCGTATTTTTTGAACGGGTAGAACAAGCACTGAAAGCGATCGAGGCATTCAAGCCAGAAGCGATCGTGTTATGTTTGGGCTTTGATGTTTACAAGGATGATCCGCAGACCAAAGTCGCTGTGACGACCGAGGGTTTTAATCGTCTGGGTAAACAAGTGGCCGCTTTGGGACTCCCCACGCTGGTGGTGCAAGAAGGTGGCTATCACCTTGAGACACTGGCGACCAACACCGTGAGTTTTTTTAACGGCTTTCTTGGCCGTGCTTAGTCTGAGCCCTTAATCAGGCAGGCACGTTTCGCCGCGGATCAGATCGGCAAACGTTTCTCGTTGGCGAATCACATAAAAGCGTTCACCATCGACCATGACTTCAGCTGGGCGTGGGCGACTGTTGTAGTTGCCCGCCATCACAAAACCATAGGCGCCTGCAGACTCAATAGCGATGACATCGCCTTCATTGAGCGCGAGCTTGCGTGCGCGGGCGAGCCAGTCTGCGCTTTCGCAAACGGGCCCGACCACGTCATACAGGGTTTGCTCACTAGTGCGTGGCTTGAGCGGCAGGACGCCATGCCAGGCTTCGTACAAGGCAGGACGCATCAAATCGTTCATCGCCGCATCTACAATCGCAAAATTTCGTGCCTCGGTGTGCTTGAGGTATTGCACAGAGGTCAACAGGACGCCGGCATTACCGACCAAAGAGCGACCTGGCTCAAGGACGAGTTCGAGGTGGTCAAAACCGCGCGCTTTGAGTTGAGTAAAGACTTTGTCCAACAGTAGCTTGGGCGCGAGTGGCGTTTCATCGTCATATCGAATACCCAGACCGCCGCCTAGATCCAGATGCTTGAGGGTGATGCCGAAGCCCACGAGCTTTTCAATGAGCGAGAGCAGTTTGTCGAGCGCGTCCAGATAGGGACTCACTTCAGTGATTTGCGAGCCGATGTGACAGTCAACGCCTACGACTTGAATACCAGGCAACGTGATGGCGAGTTGGTAGGCGCCTGGCGCCTCTTCGATGGCAATACCAAATTTGTTTTCTTTGAGGCCTGTTGAAATGTAGGGATGTGTTTGTGCATCGACATCGGGATTGACGCGAAGTGATACGGAGGCCACTTTGTTCATCCGCGTCGCCACGGCAGACAAGTGTTTGAGCTCAGGAAGTGACTCGACGTTAAAACACTTTACGCCAGCTTCGAGCGCAGCCTGCATTTCCCAGTCTTGCTTGCCGACACCTGAGAATACGACTTTGGCTGGGTTGGCGCCTGCAGCCAACACGCGGGCGAGCTCGCCGCCAGAGACGATATCAAAGCCGCTGCCCAAGCGTGCAAACTCTTTTAGTACGGCAAGGTTTGAGTTTGCCTTCATGCCAAAACAGACTAAGACACGGTTTGGTCCGATGGCTTCTTGGTAGGCGTTCCATGCCGTCGCCAAGGCTGCACGTGAATACACGTACAGGGGGGTTCCGAGCTGTTGCGCGAGTGTCGACAGCGCAACGCCTTCGGCGAATAGCTCACCATTGCGATAGTGAAAATGTGGATATCCAGCAGGGGTGGCAGCGGTTGTCATAGAGTGAGGAGCAGTCATTGAAGCGGTCATGTTAGGGCTATGGGTATTCGGTGTTGAGTGGACGGCCTCAAGCACAATACAACAAGTGCTTGAGGCTGCGTCACTTGACCACGCCGGTCAAGGTTTATTGTTGGTCTGCGCGGCGCTTGAGTGGGTATTTTGATTCGGTGAGTCAGGGTTAGAAGCATCTTGGTCAGGATCAGGATCTTCCTGGGTCGCTGGCGTCTGCACTGTGGTGGCCGGTTTGGTTGCCCCTGGTTTGGGGGGTGGCAGATAAAGCGGTCCTTTAAAACCACAGCCAGCGAGCCAACCTGTAAGGGCGAGCATCGCTACAATGCGTGTAAAACTGCGACGATGGATGTTGTGAGTCACTGCACACTCCCTCAACATTGAGGATCAAGGATTATGAACGATACTGAATTTCACACACGAGCAACTGCCATTCTAGATGCAATAGAGGCGCAAGCCGATCATTGGTTTGAACAACTTGATCTAGATGTTGAAACCAAGCGAAACGGCAACGTGCTGAACCTCATTTTTGAAAGCGGTCACCAGGTTGTCATCAACAGCCAAGCGCCGCTTCACGAGATGTGGCTGGCTGCGCGCTCAGGCGGTTTCCATTACAAATTTGACGGTCAGCATTGGAAAGATACGCGTGGCGGAAGCGACCTGCATTTGTTGCTCTCCCAGATTTGCTCTGATGAAACCGGACAAACACTGACAGTCGTTTTGTAAGGGCATGGCCAGATCGTCTGGTTGAACTAGTTTCCGATGGGTTCGCGACGGTTGCTGCGGTCGCTGCTATTTCTGTCGCCGCCTAATTTATCAAGCAAGTCGCCCAAAGAGTCCTGCTTGGGATCACCCAAGCTTCTCACAGATTCTTTTGGCGGAAACTCACTAAAATACATATTGCCACCCTCGATAATCAAACCCTCAGGTGGTGGGCCGCGCTTTTGCTCGGGAAACTCTTTCAGTGCGTTTTGCATATAGCCAAGCCACACGGGTAAGGAGGCGCCTCCGCCCGTTTCACGCGAACCGAGTGATTTAGGTTGATCAAAGCCCAACCAGGCAATACCGACTAATTGTGGCGTATAGCCGGCAAACCAGGCGTCAACCGAATCATTGGTGGTACCTGTTTTGCCCGCGAGGTCACCCCGTTTGATCACCTGTCTTGAGCGCGCAGCCGTGCCAGAGGTTGCCACTCCGCGCAGCATATCGTCCATTACATAAGCGGTGCGTGCATCGATAGCGCGGGCGGCGGAGTCTCCAGCCACAATCGGTTTGGCGCGCATTAGGACCTGACCGCTTGCGTCGGTGACGTGATCAATCAGATAGGGCGTGACGCGGTAACCACCGTTGGCAAATACGGAAAAGCCCGCTGCCAGTTGCATGGGTGTGACCGCGCCTGAACCTAGTGCCATCGGTAAAACGGCAGGGTGTTTGGACTTGTCAAAGCCAAAGCGGGTGATAAATTCTTGGGCGTATTGGGGGCCAATGGATTGGAGAATACGAATAGACACCATGTTTTTTGAGCGGGCAATCGCCTCGCGCATGGACATCATTTCACCGTAATCGCCGCCATAGTTTTTAGGCGTCCAGGCTTTTCCAGAGCCCGTTTGTTCTGCGCTGAGTTCAAAAGGCTGGTCGGAAATCATCGTGCCGGGCGTTAAGCCCCGTTCAAGCGAAGCGGCGTAAATAAACGGCTTGAAGGCAGAGCCTGGTTGACGCCAAGCTTGGGTCACGCGGTTGAAATTGCCATGATAAAAGTCAAAGCCCCCCACCATGGCCCTGAGTGCGCCATCTTGAGGAATCATTGCAACAAAGGCCGCTTGCACGGTTGGGAGATTCAGAATCTCCCAGTAGGCGGAATTCTTGTACAAATACACCACTGAACCGCGCTCAAGCCGCAGGGCAGCAGGCGCCTTGGGGTTGAGTGCGCGTGCGATCGTGGTGAGGGCTTTTTTATCGTTGATCACCACGATGTCGGTTGAGCTGCGCGCGACACGGACCTCATTGGGTTTGACCGAGAGGACGACACCGGCATACATCTCTGTCCGGTCCGGATGTTTGTCAAACACGCCATCTAAAAACTCGTCGAACTTTGCGGGGCTGTTCTCGAGACCTGCAGGAACAGTTAATTGTGCTTCCGGTCCAGGATAAGGTGCACGGCGGGTGTAGTCCAGTACGCCTTCGCGCAAGGAGTCATAGGCCCATTTTTGATCTTTGGACTGTATTGTGGTGTAAACATTAAGACCGCGCGTGTAGACGTTATCTGGGTAAATGCTAATCATCAATTGGCGTGCAAGCTCTGCGGCATACTCACCATGCACGGCATAGCCGCCTGCAGGCGTTCCTTGCGATGGCTTGATGATTACAGGCTGGGCCAGGGCGGCTTTGTATTCTGCGTCGGTCAGATAGCCGAGTGAATGCATGCGCCCCAAGACGTAGCGCTGGCGTAAAACGGCCCGAGGCTTATTGGCAATGGGGTTAAAGCGTGAAGGCGCTTTGGGAATGCCCGCCAGCAATGCCGCATCGGCCGGCGTGATTTCTGAGAGCTCTTTACCTAAGTACGCCCGGGAGGCGGCTGCAAAGCCGTAGGCACGGTGTCCAAGATAAATTTGGTTGAGGTAAAGCTCAAGGATCTGATCTTTAGAGAGATTGGCTTCGATTTTAAAGGTGAGTAAGAGTTCGTAAAACTTACGCGACCAGGTTTTTTCTGAAGACAGGTAAAAGTTTCGTGCAACCTGCATGGTGATCGTGCTGGCGCCTTGGCTTTTTTGCATCGAGATGAGGTTAGTCAGTCCCGCGCGCACCACGCCGATCCAGTCAATGCCCCCATGTTGATAAAAACGATCGTCTTCTGCTGAAAGTACAGCGGATTTCATGACATCAGGGATTTCATCAAAGCGCAGGACATTGCGACGTTCTTCGCCAAACTCACCAATGAGCACTTTGTCTGCAGTGTAAATACGAAGTGGTACGCGTGGTCGATAGTCAGTCAGCGCAGTGAGCTCCGGCAGGTTGGGCCAGGCCAAGGCAAGCGCCATCCCGAGCAGCAAGGCGCCGCACAAGGCCAAGCCTGCGGACAGGATGGTGAGTTTTAGTAAAAACCGGAC
>CAMAYM010000093.1 GCA_945862495.1 Bordetella parapertussis
AAACTGCCGCGCGAATCGAGTTCGACCGGACCGCGCACGCGAACCCGTCGTCGTAAGCGCAGCCCCAGCGCAGGCGTCCAGCAATCGTCGTCTGACCCGAGTTAGGCCTGCCAAAAATGTCTGTGCGTGCATGGATCGGACTGGGTGCAAATCTAGGAGACGCGCGCGAGACGATCGAGCATGCGCTTAAGGCATTGCAAGAGACACCAGGTGTTGAATCCTTGGTCGTTGCGCCACTCTATGGCAGCGATCCTGTCGATGCGCAGGGCCCGACTTTTATCAATACCGTCGCTCAGATTCAAACGACTCTTGCGCCTTTGCCCTTGCTCGACGCATTGCAATCTATTGAACAGGCATACGGTCGTGAACGGCCGTATCGTAATGCGCCACGGACCTTGGATCTTGATTTACTCTTGTACGAAGGTGTCACACTGTTGACACCGAGACTGACACTCCCCCATCCGCGTATGCATGAAAGAGCTTTTGTCCTTCGGCCACTCATTGACCTGACGCCAGATCTCCTGCTCACGCAAGGCAGCCTACACGCGCTGCTTGCGCAATGCAGCGACCAGAAACTCTGGCGGCTGTCGCATTAGAACGCTTGCGCTTTAAATCGCTTTGGCCGCCTCAAGCTTGGCGATGATCTCGTCGCTTACGCCCAAGGATTTAAGAATCGCGAGCGTGTGCTCACCAATAGCGGGAATGGGATCCATCCGTGCGTCAAAAGCGCTACTCGTTGCAGGAGGAAGCAAGGCCGGCAACGCACCCACTGGGGTCTGTACCTCTGTCCAACGCTGTCGCGCTTTGAGCTGCGGATGTGCCCACACATCTTTCATTTCATTGACGCGTGCATTGGCAATCTGTGCCTTTTCCAAGGCCTCGATGACTTCATCGATCGTCATCCTAGCAAACGCATCCACAATCAAACCCCGCAAGCCATCGCGGTTTGCAACGCGCTTGGACGTTGAGTCATAGCGTGGATCTTTCGCCAGAGCAGGCTGATTCAACACTTTTTCACAAAAGATCTGCCATTCGCGCTCGTTTTGCAGACCCAGCATCACGTTGCTACCATCTCCCACGGGAAAAGGACCGTACGGGTAAATCGTTGCATGTGCAGCGCCAGCGCGTGGCGGTGGTGACTGTCCCTCAAAGGCGTAATAGAGCGGAAAACTCATCCACTCCACCATGCTCTCGAGCATCGATACATCAAGATGACTGCCCAAACCAGTTTTGTGACGCAGCAACAAGGCATTCAAAATACTGGAGTACGCATACGAACCTGCAGCGATATCGGCAATCGAACAGCCTGCTTTTGCAGGCGCATCGGGCGAGCCTGTCACAGAAATAAAGCCGCTTTCACTTTGAATCAGCAAGTCATACGCTTTCTTGGTTTCGTAAGGACCGCCCTCACCATACCCTGAGATGTCGCACACAATCAGTTTGGGAAAGCGTTCGTGCAAGGCCTCGAAAGATAAACCCATGCGCGCAGCAGCACCAGGTGCCAAGTTTTGAACGAGGACATCGGCTTCAGCCAGGAGTTCATTCAAAATTGGACCGGCATCCTCATGTTTGAGATCCAGGGTCAAACTTTCTTTGGAGCGATTGGTCCAAACAAAATGCGAAGCCATTCCGCGTGTGCGCTCATCGTACTTGCGCGCAAAATCGCCTACACCCGGACGTTCAACCTTAATCACGCGCGCGCCATTGTCCGCGAGTTGACGCGTACAAAACGGTGCAGCAATCGCGTGCTCAAGACTGACAACAGTGATCCCATCGAGTGGGCGTGGTCCAGCTTTTTTCATACTTCAAACCTCAGTTCTGCTTGATGCGCGAGCGTACCTTCTTGCTCGGCCCATAGTTTTGCTTCTCCCTGCGTCTCGATCAAACCGGCGACTGAAAACGGTGTCGGCGCAATGAGAGGACGTAGACCGCGATAAGCCAGATGACGGACGTGCGCGGCAGGATTTGCACGGACGAAGGCCCGGCACATCAGCGTCGCAATTAATGGACCATGAATCACAAGTCCAGGATACCCTTCAGTCTGCGTCACATAAGGGTGATCGTAATGAATACGGTGACTGTTAAACGTGACAGCAGAGTATCTGAACAAGAGCACGGGACTTGGATCAACAGGCTCAATCCACTGCGCTGCCGGCGCAGGCTCACTACCTTGTAGTTTTGGAGGACTGGGCTCGCGATAAACAATATCCTGCTCCTCACTGATGACGAGCACGCCCTCTTGGACGATGTCATGCTTGACGGTCACAAACAGCAAAGAACCGGTTCGCCCTTGCTTTTCTTTGATCGCTAAGACCGTCGACGTTTTGTGGGCCTCAATGCCTACACGTAATCCTGCATTGAAAGAGACTCGGCCGCCTGCCCACATACGATTGCGATTATCTGCGGGAGGCAAAAAGCTGCCTCGCGCGGGATGGCCATCAAGACCCGTCTGTGCAATAGGCACAGTCTCAAGGAAAAAAGCCCAATGCCAAAGGTGAGGCATCACTTCCCCGACTTGCGAGCAAGGTTCGCCTAAGGTTGCCGCAATACAGGCAGCATGACCTGGATCCATGCGGTCCACGACGGTTTGCGACTTACCGAGCCACGCATTTAAATCTGTCGTCGACATCTCATCACTTCCTTTCTTTAAGCATCAAGATCTTGCATGCGTTGCAAGTGATAATTGGTGTCACCCAACAGCAAGTCAAGATAGGTCAGGCGTTTGAAATAATCGCCAACCTCAAGTTCGTCTGTCACACCCATACCGCCATGAGACTGCACCGAAGCTTCGCCTACTAAACGTGCAGCGGCAGCCACTTCAACTTTGGCCATGGATACAGTGCGGCTTCGCTTGTGTGCATCTGGCTCGCTAAGCGCGATCGCTGCAACATAGGTCATCGACAAGCCCATTTCTGACTGGATCAGCATTTCTGCTAGACGATGCTGCAGCACCTGGAAGTTAGCCAACGGCTGTCCAAATTGCTTACGTGTTTTGAGATATTGAATTGTGCTGTCCGTGAGATATGCCATCGCACCGCAAGCTTGAGCGCACAAGGCCACGATCCCGAAGTCTAGGGCCCGCGTGAGCGAGGCTTGGGCAAGCGCGCCTTTCGCAACCAGATTTTCAGCAGGCACAACGACACGTTCGAAGGTAACCGTCGCAGCACGTGAACCATCAAAGGTGGGGTAATCCGCGATCGACACACCAGCCGAGCTTGTAGGAACAAGCAGTATGGCAGTTTCACCGTCAAGTACGACGGAGACCAGCAAAGCATTTGACCCGGCGGCATGCCAGACCAGGATTTTTTTACCATCCAACTGATAGCCACCCTGATGCGCAGAAGCGCGCGTGCTCAGGGGACGTTGGGCATCGCGCTCGCCTTCTTCTTGCCATGCCACTGCAAGAATAGCCTCGCCCTCTGCGTGCGCGGTCAACCATTGCTGTTTGAGCGCCTGATTATCACTCTGCGCAAGCAAGGTGACACCCATCACAGCGCTGGAGATTACCGGCTCACTCACCAAGCCGCGACCCAGCTCTTGATGCACTGCCAACATGGTGGCGGGTGTCTCACCAAAACCACCAAACTCCTCGGCTACGAACAACCCACCTACGCCGAGCTCAACCAAACTATTCCATGCGGACACATCAAGTTTCCCGCTGACTTGACGCGCACGACGCTTGGGCCGCGTCCAGTTGTCTGCAATTAAACGGTGCAGACTGTCTGTCAACATCCGTTGCTCTTCTGAGTATGAAAAATCCATGATGTATCCTAGACCCCGATAATTTGCTTGGCGATGATGCCTTTCTGAACCTCGTTGGTTCCACCGTAAATGGCTGTCTTGCGCATGTCGAAATAGGCTGCCGCTGCAGCAGCCGAATATTCTGGACCTGGGCCATGAAACTCTGACTCCGCCAACATCCATTCTGGGTCATAGGGCAACGCATCTGAGCCCGCGACCTGCATCTGCAGTTTTGCGAGTTCCATCTGGAGCTCTGAACCGCGAATTTTTAAAATAGAGGCTTTCGGTCCCGGATCAGATGACTCATCCGCCGCCACGCGCAAGACCATCATTTCAAGTGCCAAGACTTGCGCTTCGACGCGATTGATACTGTCACGGACGCGGGAGTTCAGACTCAGTGATTCACCACTGGCCATCGTACGTTCAGCGAGTGACTTCAGAATCGCCAGCTCGCGATGGCAGTGGCCAATGCCAGCAATGCCGCTGCGCTCATGACCCAGCAAATACTTGGCATAGGTCCAGCCGTTGTTTTCTTCACCGACGAGATTCTCTAAAGGTGCCTCGACATTTTCAAGCCAGACCTCGTTGACCTCTGCACCACCGTCTAAGGTTTTGATGGGTCTCACCTGAACGCCTGGCTGGCGCATATCAATCAAGATCATGGAAATGCCGCGCTGTGCCTTGGCGGTCGGGTCCGTGCGCGCCAGACAAAACATCCAGTCCGCGTAATGTGCCAACGTTGTCCACGTTTTCTGTCCGTTAATAATGTAACGGTCACCGACGCGTTCCGCACGGGTTTTGAGAGAGGCCAAATCAGAACCCGAGCCCGGCTCCGAATAACCCTGGCACCACCAGTCATCCACATTGATGATGCGCGGAAGAAAGCGCTCCTTTTGTGCCTCAGAGCCGTATTTCATCAAGACAGGGCCGATCATGCTCAGGCCAAAAGGCAACAAGCGAGGCGCACCAGCTTTGAAACTCTCAATTTCAAAGATCATGCGCTGCACCGCATTCCAACCCGTACCGCCATATTCTTTTGGCCAACTCGGCGCGCCCCAGCCGTGCTCCGCAAGGATGCGATGCCAGCGCAAATAGTCATCGCGCTTGATGCGCTGATGGGCAAAAGACTTTGCACGCAAATCAGCGGGTAATTTAGCCAGTACAAATGTTCGCACCTCTTCACGAAAGGCGCGTTCTTCGGGGGTCCAAGTCAGATCCATGAGCGTTCTCCTATGAACAGTATCTTAACGCTCCCCCGCAGCGAATCCATCTGTCATTTTGGAAGTCCGCATTCCGCAAGTGCAAATCCCTCACAGCCTCCACGCACTCAAAATCGCCCTACAATCCAAAAAATATTCAAATTTAAGAGACACCCCCATACTAATGAAAACCCTAATACACGACGCCCTTGCGTCACACAAAGCTATCCGCCTCACATGGAGTCAGCATGCTCGATAAAGTCAAAGCCTCCTTACAAGCCGCGATCGAACCGATTGGAGATGGTGCCGCCATCTTGGTGAGCGGCTTTGGTGATGCGGGCATCCCTTTTGAGCTCATGGGTGCCGTCATGGATAAAGGCATTCGCGAACTCACAATCATCAGCAACAATGCCGGCACCCACGAGACGGGGATCGCGGGCCTGATCAAAGCTGGCCGAGTACGCAAAATAGTTTGTTCTCACCCTCGCCCTGCCAACTCAGATGTCTTTGCAAATGCCTACCGCGCAGGGCAAGTCGAGCTGGAGTGTATGCCGCAGGGTACGCTCGCTGAGCGTTTACGTGCTGCGGGAGCAGGACTCGGTCCCTTTTTTACCCCAACGGGTTACGGCACACTGATTGCTGAAGGCAAAGAGCAACGCGTGATTGATGGCAAGGGCTACATCCTCGAGCAGCCCCTTTCGGCAGACTTCGCACTGATTCGTGCACACCTGGGTGACCGCTGGGGCAACCTCAACTACAGATGGGCGGCACGCAATTTTGGACCCGTTATGTGTATGGCTGCCAAGCACACCATCGCGCAAGTCAATCGCATTGTGCCACTCGGTGAACTTGCTCCCGAAAATGTCATGACACCTGGTATATTTGTTCAATCTGTTGTTGCAATCGGAGGCGAGCGATGAGCACAGCCGCAGCCAGTTCATTTAAACCGCTTACGCGCGCGGAAATTTCCTATCTCGTCGCCCACGGCATCCCGGACGGTTCAGTGGTCAATCTTGGAATCGGTATGCCGACTCAAGTCGCGGACTACTTACCTAAAGACCGCGAGATTTTGCTGCATAGCGAAAATGGCATTTTAGGTATGGGTGGCGCCGCGGTTGGTGAGGAAATCGATTTCGATCTCATTAACGCGAGCCGTACACCCGTCACACTGCTGGCGGGTGCTTCGATTACCGAGCACACTGTGTCGTTTGCCATGATGCGCGGCGGTCACCTTGACTACTCCGTGCTAGGTGGCTTTCAAGTCGCGGCGAACGGTGACCTCGCGAATTGGATCACTTCCGGCCCAGATGCCATCGCCGCAATTGGTGGAGCGATGGATTTAGCGATCGGCGCCCGCAATGTCATCGTCATGATGGAACATGTCGCCAAGGATCAAACCTCAAAACTGATGCAGCAATGCACCTATCCGTTGACAGGTGCAGGCGTGGTGGATCAGATCTATACCGACCTCGCGATCATCGACGTTACTCCGAATGGGTTTGAGGTACGTGCCATCATCGAGGGTCTTTCGATGGAGGACTTGCAGAAAAAAACCGGCGCACCGCTCAAGCCAAGCGCCAAGCTCTCAGTCATTCGCCGTGATGCGCAAGGCCACCCCACCTACGGGTAGTCATGAATAGCGGGCAAGACTGTTTCAGTGACAATATAGGGACCAAGGACGGGTACACGTCCACCCATCTTAATCAGCTGATTAAAGCTGAGCGCGCTTAAATAATAAAGCCTTTAAAGAGTTTGGTACAAAAATTAACTAACAATATTGAGGAGATACAATGAAATCTACATTATTCAAAACAACAATCACGCAAGCCTTGCAAGTCCTGTGCGGTGTCACACTAACATTTGGCGCAGCGACTTCAGCATTGGCTCAGGCCAACTGGCCAGACCGTCCGATCAAACTGATCGTGGCATATCCACCTGGCGGACCGGTTGATACAACGGGTCGCTTATTTTCGCGCTTTTTAGGCGACGAACTCAAGCAAACGGTTGTTGTTGAAAATAAAGCAGGCGCCAGCGGAATGATTGGTGCAGACGCAACGGCGAAAGCGACACCAGACGGCTATACCTTGAATTTTGTCGCAAGTCCCAGCTTGACTATTTCACCTATTGTTCAACGTAGCAAATTATTTAACCCACGCACAGATTTCACATTAATCAGTCCGATTGTGAACTATACAAACGTCCTGCTGATTGGCCCGCAGATTCCCGCAAAAAATGTGGCAGAATTAGTCGACTATGCGCGTAAAAACCCCGAAAAAGTGAGCTTTGGTTCAGCAGGCTTTGGTGGATCCAATCATTTATCAGCTGAGTTGCTCAAGCAGTCCACCAAAACACAAATGCTGCACGTACCTTACAAAGGCAATGCGCCTGCGATGGTAGACGTGTTAGGTGGTAAGGTCACATTTATGTTTGACATCACCAGCACCGGCAAAGCTTTTATCGACAGCGGTAAAGCACGCGGGTTGGCTGTGACATCAAAAGAGCGTAATCCAAGTATGCCAAACATCCCCACCATGATCGAAGCAGGTATCGCTGACTATGAAGTGCTGGGCTGGTTTGCTGTCATTGGCCCTAAGAATATTCCCCAGCCAATTGTCACAAAGCTCACTGCTGCAATAGATGCGGTCAAGCGTAATCCTGAATTCATCAAAGCGATTCAAGCTGGCGGTTATTCGCTTGACAAAGGTGATGCAAAAACCTTGGGTGCTCGCATCAACAGCGAATACAAGATGTGGGAAGACGTGATTACAAAAGGCAATATCTACCCGAACCAATAATCAATTCAGATTGTTGAAGTTTTTTTAATTAAATTGATTGAATGGAGCTCTTAATGAGTGGAATGTTAGAAGGCAAAGTTGCTGTCGTGACGGGTGCGGGCGGAGGAATCGGACGCGGAATCGCGTTAGCAATGGCAGCCGCTGGTGCAAAATTGGTCGTTAATGACATTGGCGCGAGTCTCGCTGGCGAAGGCTCTGGCGCCGGCCCAGCCCAACAGGTTGCCGACGAGATCATCAAAGCAGGTGGTCAAGCCGTTCCAAATACCGACAGCGTCGCGACTCGCGTCAGCGCACACAACATTAGTGAAACAGCCGTCCAAAGTTTTGGACGCATTGATATTGTGGTGAACAATGCAGGCAACTTACGCGACCGCGTATTTCACAAAATGAGCGAAGAGGAATGTACGCAAGTCATTGACGTTCACCTCAACGGCCCATTCTTTGTCAGCCGCGCGGCAGCAAACTACTATCGTGAACAAGAGTCAGGTGCCTTCGTGCACATGACCTCGACTTCAGGCTTGATCGGTAATTTAGGTCAAGCTAACTACTCTGCAGCCAAGCTCGGTATTGCAGCGCTTTCTAAGTCCATCGCTTTGGATATGGAACGCTACAACGTTCGCTCCAACTGCATTGCCCCTTTCGCATGGAGTCGGATGACAAGTTCCATCCCGGCTAACACCGACGAAGAAAAAGCACGCGTCACCAAGCTACAGAAAATGGAAGCCAACAAAATTGCTCCAATGGCTGTCTATCTCGGCAGCGACCAAGCAAAGGAAGTGACCGGTCAGATCTTCGGTGTGCGTGCAAACGAAATTATGCTGTTCAGTCAACCACGTCCGATTCGCTCTGTGCACATGAGTACAGGCTGGACACCTGAAGCAATTGCAGAAATCGCAGCGCCCGCCATGCGTCATCACTTTGTGGCGCTTGAACGCTCACCTGACGCCATTGACTGGGATCCAATCTAATCATGGACTATCAACTGATTAAAAATTGGGTCTTTCCTGAAGTTGATCGCACCTATACTGAAAACGATAGTATTTTGTACGCGCTCGGTATTGGTTTCGGTCAGGAGCCGACCAATCCAAATCATTTGAAATATGTCTACGAGCACGACATGCAGGCCTTTCCCACTATGGCCGTTGTGCTCGGTTATCCCGGCTTCTGGATGAAAGATCCCAAAGCCGGTATCAATTGGGTCAAGCTTGTGCATGGTGAGCAACGTCTGACGATTCACAGACCCTTGCCCGCCTCGGGGCGCGTCATTGGTCGTACGCGTATTACGCATGTGATAGACAAAGGGGCTGACAAGGGTGCGCTGGTTTTATCTGAGCGTACCTTGCATGACGGTGCGGGCAATCTTTTCGTCACAATCGGTTCAACAACGTTTTGCCGCGGTGATGGAGGTCTCAGTCACTCCGACGAGAGCCCCCCAGCGCTTGAGGCGACACCAGACCGTGCCCCCGACATGACCTGCTCTTTGCCCACACTCCCCCAAGCCGCATTGATTTATCGTTTGTGCGCAGATAACAACCCCTTGCATGCCGACCCCGCTGTCGCAGAGCGTGCGGGTTATCCACGTCCCATTCTCCACGGGTTGTGCACCTATGGTGTTGCGGCCCGAGCAATTGTGCAAGCCGCCTGCGATAACGATGCTACCCGCTTAACCGCTTTACACACACGCTTTTCTTCACCTGTTTTTCCAGGGGAAACACTGGTGTGTGAAATTTGGCGCGATGGTCAGGATGCAGTCCGCTTCCGGGCAAAGGTCGCAGAGCGCGATATTGTTGTTTTAAGCCATGGTTACGCAGGAATCAAAGCATGACCCAAGATGTAACGCAGCAAAATCCTCATGCACGTCGCGCGCCACTCGAGGGTATTCGGGTCCTTGATCTGTCCCGCGTGTTAGCAGGTCCCTGGTGTACACAAAACCTTGCAGATCTCGGCGCAGATGTCATTAAAGTCGAGCGACCCAAATTAGGCGACGATACGCGTGCGTGGGGTCCGCCGTTTCTCAAAGATCAAGACGGCAACGACACCACTGAAGCGGCCTACTATCTCAGCACCAATCGCAATAAACGTTCGATTGAAATTGACCTTGCCAGTCCCGAAGGAATCAAGCTCGTCAAAGAACTCGCAAAACACTGCGACATCTTGGTTGAAAATTTCAAGGTGGGCGGTCTAAAGCAATACGGCCTTGACTACGAGAGTATGAAGGACGAATACCCTAGCTTAATTTATTGCTCCATCACGGGCTTTGGACAGACCGGCCCCTATGCAGAGCGTCCCGGTTACGACTTTATGATTCAGGGTATGGGCGGCCTGATGAGCATTACAGGTGAGCGAGATGACTTGCCTGGCGGAG
>CAMAYM010000094.1 GCA_945862495.1 Bordetella parapertussis
GGTCAGTTTTAGTAAAAACCGGACGATAAACGGGCTTTTGGGCTTGTCTTCGGTCTGGTCTTCAACATCTTGGGGGTGGTTATATTTGCTCATTGCCGGACATTTTAAAGGTTTTGAGAGGGTTTGCCCGGAACTGTTTGAGACTCGGGGCTGTCAATGGGATAATGTGGGCATGAATACAGAAGCACTTGCGCCTAAACCAACTCCCGCTGGTGACGCGAACCCCACCTCTGACCTGCAGGATCTGCCTCAAAGTGCAGGTCCGCTGGAGCACGACAGTCCAATTTTTTTGGTCGGCATGATGGGTGCCGGGAAAACCACCATTGGAAAGGCGCTTGCCAGAGTCTTGCAAAGAGAGTTTATCGATCTTGATCATGAGCTTGAAGCGCGTTGCGGTGTCCGGATTCCTGTGATCTTTGAGATCGAAGGCGAGCAAGGGTTCCGTAAACGTGAGTGCCAAGTGCTTGATGATTGCACGGTCAGGCCTAATTTGGTGATGGCAACAGGGGGTGGCGCAGTTTTAGCCGAGGATAATCGCCGTGCGTTACAGAGCCGAGGCATTGTGATTTATTTGCGCGCCAGCGTTGACGAGCTGTTTCGCCGCACCAGCAGAGACCGAAACCGTCCCTTACTCGCCACGCCAGACCCCAAGGCCACCTTGCGTAGCCTACTGGAGATGCGTGAGCCGCTATACGCGTCTGTGGCGGACGTCGTGGTCGACACGGGCACAACACCCGTTCACAACCTTGTGGCAAGCATTGTTGAGCAACTCAGGCTGATCAATAAGGCGATTGATAAAAGCGCCCAAAGCCGCCCAGGCAACTCCTCGGCAAGTATGCGTGCCGATTTTGCCGCCAGTCATACAGAGGAGAATAAGCCATGCACACCGTAGAAACTGTTCAGGTGGCCACTCCGGGAGGTCATTATCCGATCAATATCGCGCCAGGTCGCTTGGCCACCTTGGCCGCTTCGATCCCAGCAGATGCCACATCTATTGCCCTGATTACGAATCCGATCGTTCATGCATTACTAGGTGATGCGGTCATGCAGGTGCTGGGTCAAACCGGAAAGCGCATCGTGCCTGTGATCCTGCCCGACGGTGAAGCCCACAAAACCTGGGAAACACTCAATCAGATTTTTGATGCCATGCTGGGTGCTCAGCTGGATCGGCGAACCGTCATTGTGGCGCTAGGTGGCGGTGTGATTGGCGATATGGCAGGTTTTGCCGCCGCAATCTATATGCGCGGTGTGCGCTTTGTGCAGGTGCCTACGACTTTATTGTCGCAGGTGGACTCTTCGGTGGGTGGCAAGACTGCGGTCAACCATCCGCTTGGTAAAAATATGATTGGTGCGTTTTATCAGCCAATCGCAGTTGAGATTGACACGGAGGTATTGAAAACCCTCCCAGACCGTGAAATGTCCGCGGGCTTGGCAGAGGTCATCAAGTACGGACTGATTCTGGATGTGCCCTTTTTTGAATGGTGCGAGAAGCATGCTGCCGGTCTGCGCGCGCGCGAACCGGACTTGTTGGCGATCGCGATCCGACGCTCGTGCGAGTTCAAGGCCTGGGTCGTCTCCCAAGACGAACGCGAAAGCGGTTTGAGAGAGATTTTGAATCTGGGCCATACCTTTGGTCATGCGATTGAAGCCGGCTCCGGCTATGGTGTCTTGCTACATGGTGAGGCGGTCGGAACGGGAATGATCATGGCGGCAGATTTATCCGCAGAGCTGTTGGGATTTCCGGTTGCAGATGTGTCACGTGTGCGTGCACTCGTTGAGGCAATCGGATGTCCGACGGTGGGGCCGCGTCTTGGTGGTGTGGAGCAGTGGATGTCGTTGATGCGTGGCGACAAGAAAACCCGCGCGGGTGAAATCAATTTTGTCTTGATGCCCAAGATTGGCGAAGCGATTCGCCGCAGTGCACCGGCTGAGTTGGTCGAGCGCGTGATTATGCGCAATACGGTTTGATCGCGATGTCGGAACTTGCTGCCTATGCCTCACGCTCCGAACATAGTCGTGGTCGTCGACACGCAGAGCCTGCGCCTACCAATCGCAGTGAGTTCCAACGCGATCGTGATCGTATTGTCCATGCCGGAGCCTTTAGACGGCTTGAGTACAAAACACAGGTGTTTATCAATCACGAAGGGGATTTATTTCGCACACGGCTGACTCATTCGCTTGAGGTGGCACAAATTGCCCGTGTGCTCGCCCGTAGTTTGCGTCTAAACGAAGACCTCACCGAAGCGATCGCGCTGGCGCATGATTTAGGTCACACCCCTTTTGGTCATGCCGGCCAGGATGAGCTCAATGCATGTATGCGTGAGTTTGCGCCTGAGGCTGGCGGGTTTGAACACAATTTGCAAAGCCTGCGTGTGATCGATGCGCTCGAGGAGCGTTATGCGGCTTTTAACGGGTTGAATTTGTGTTTTGAAACACGTGAAGGTGTCCTCAAACATTGCTCACTTTCGCACGCCCGATCGCTGGGCGATGTGGGCCAACGTTTTATTGATCGAACGCAACCTTCCCTGGAAGCGCAACTCGCAAACTTGGCCGACGAGATTGCTTACAACAATCACGACATCGATGATGGCTTACGGTCTGGATTACTGACGATTGAGCAATTGCAAGCGGTGCCAATTTTTGAGCGTCACTATATGGCGATGGTTCAAAAGTGGCCCACACTCAATGAGCGGCGGCTCGTCGCTGAGACCATTCGGAGCATGATCAATACGCTGATCACCGATGTCACGCAGACCACGCAGAATAATTTGCTTGTTGCAGCGCCTGTGAGTGCGGATGCTGCGCGTCTTTGCGGTCCGCTTGTGGCGTTTTCTCCGGCTTTGCGCGCGGAGGCCGATGCGTTGAAAAAGTTTTTATTTGAAAATTTATATCGTCACTACAAGGTGATGAGGATGACCACCAAAGCGCGGCGCATTGTGCGAGAGCTGTTTGATGCGTTTGTACATGAGCCGCGTTTGTTACCGCCTGATTATCGTCATGAGAACACCGTTGCGCAGGCGCGTGCGATTGCCGATTACATTGCAGGGATGACGGATCGTTACGCGATCCGCGAGCACCACCGTTTGTTTCGGATGGGCAATCAGTTTGATTAGTATCAGGGAGAACGCTATGACATCCACCCGTAAGTTTCTATTGATCTTGAGTGCTGCAAGTATTGGTTTTTTGACGGCTTGTGCACAACAACCTGCGGCGCCCATTCGAACGGTTGAGCGCGCAGGCGCCCCTGCAGCGCCTGTTGCGATTCCTGTGGCACCGCCCACATCCAACTTTGATGCGACAGCGGCGAATGCACCGTCGATGCCTGCGCAGACAGACACTGCGGTGACACCTGACTCTGCGCCACCCACATGGACAGCTTCACCTTCTCAGGCCCCCACCACTGCCGGCGCAGTGATCGTGGGAGGGCAGGCACAAAAAGGCGATCATCTTTTGGCGCTGGTGCAGGTTTGCCAAGCGAATGCCATGGGTGTGCGTAATCAGTGCTCCCTGGGCTTCGCAGAGACACGCCCAGGTCGCGAAGTGACCAGTCAAGTCCAAGCCTATTATTTGTCTACGAGCGCAAGCTTGGCCCCCAAGGTTTCTTTTGATAATCACTGCTCGCCGGGTTGGTTAGCCACAGTGGTGTCATCGCAAGGAACAGTCCAGGGGGGCGGTGTGTTGGAGACCCAGGCGGCGGTATGTGGACATCCTTCTGCTGGCAATGCCTTAACGGCGTTGTTCAGCGCTTGCGATGCAAAGACGCAAGGTGGTTGCCGTCAGTCCACTTCTGTCCAAGTTGCTTGGGGCTATTGGGATGGTAAACAAATGCCGGGCACAGAGTCGGATCTTGGACGTCCCTATCCTGCGGATCGGTTTGCCGATGCACACATGTGTAACTCGGCGCTGCCAATCGTAGAGTCAGGCGTGTGTCCGACAAGCTCAGCGGTGCCGTTGCGCTTGCTCGGCTTGCCTTAAGCGGTTTGTTTTAAGAGGTTTTGTTGCGCGTCAACACCTTGCCAAGGTAATGCCCCGTATGACTCGCAGTACTGGCTGCGATGACTTCGGGCGTCCCTTGCGCGACAATCTCTCCACCGCCGTTGCCGCCCTCGGGGCCCATATCGATCACCCAGTCGGCGGTTTTGATCACATCGAGATTGTGCTCAATCACCACCACTGTATTGCCGGCCTCGACGAGCTGATTAAGCACGCGCAAGAGTAAGGCAATGTCGTGAAAATGCAGACCTGTGGTGGGCTCGTCCAGAATGTAGAACGTTTGCCCCGTGCTGCGTTTGGATAGCTCGAGGGAAAGCTTCACGCGTTGCGCTTCGCCGCCCGAAAGTGTGGTGGCGCTCTGACCCAAGCGCAGATAGGACAAGCCAACATCAATGAGCGTTTGTAATTTGCGTGCCACGGCAGGGACTGCTTCAAAATATGTGAATGCTTGTTCGACTGTGAGGTCGAGCACTTCGTGAATATTGCGGCCGCGATACCGGATTTCGAGCGTTTCACGGTTGTAACGTTTGCCTGCGCAGACGTCACACGGGACGTACATGTCCGGTAAGAAATGCATTTCAACCTTGACCACGCCATCGCCCTGACAGGCTTCGCAACGCCCCCCCTTGACGTTAAAACTAAAGCGCCCAGGGTCGTAACCACGCGTGCGCGATTCGGGTACACCTGCAAAGAGTTCGCGAATCGGAGTGAACATTCCCGTATAAGTGGCGGGGTTGCTACGCGGTGTGCGACCGATCGGGCTTTGGTCGACGCTAATGATCTTGTCGAAATGCGCCAAACCTTTTAATTCGGTATGGGGCGCAGGTTCAGTTTGCGCGTGGTGCAGTGACCTAGACATCACGACGGCGAGCGTGTCGTTAATGAGCGTGGATTTGCCAGAGCCGGATACGCCTGAGATACAAATAAACTTACCTGCAGGAATACGTAAATCAACAGACTTGAGATTGTTGCCCGTACAGCCCGTCAGTTCGAGCCAATGTTGCTCTGCGTCGAGAGGGCGTCGCTTGGGCACGGCGATCGCTTGGGTACCGCTCATGTATTGACCGGTGAGGGAGTGGGGGTCTTGCTCGATTTGTGTAGGCGTGCCTTGCGCGACAATTTGGCCACCGTGTTCACCGGCACCCGGACCCATATCGACCACCCAGTCGGCTTGGCGAATCATGTCCTCATCGTGTTCGACGACGATGACACTATTGCCCAGGTCGCGCAGGTGATGGAGGGTGGCGATCAAGCGATCGTTGTCTCGCTGGTGCAGACCAATCGAGGGTTCGTCCAGAACATACATCACACCCGTCAGGCCAGAGCCGATCTGGCTCGCCAAACGAATGCGCTGCGCTTCGCCACCGGAAATGGTGTCAGCACTCCGATCCAGGGACAGATAGTTCAGACCAACATTGTTGAGAAAGCTCAGTCGCGCCTCGATTTCCCGGACAATACGTTGCGCGATTTCTGCGCGCGCACCGGTCAGCTTGAGGTCTTGAAACCATTTCAGACACGTCGAGAGCGGTTGGGCTTCGACTTCGTAAATCGCGAGCCCCTGCTCTTGCCAGTTGCGTCCTTCGGGTGTGTCGAGTAATTGTTTGGGTGGCGCGATCCGCTCGTCACCAATGCGGACATGGCGTGCTTCTGCGCGTAGACGCGAGCCGTGACAGACGGGACAGGTTTGGACGGCGCGATACTTGCCGAGCTCTTCGCGCACAGCGGAGGAATCGGTTTCTTTCCAGCGACGTTCGAGGTTGGGAATGACGCCCTCAAAGGTGTGGCGCTTGACGGTGCTGCGGCCGTTTTCATTCAAGTAAAAAAATGGAATCTCAACCGTGCCGGAGCCGAACAACACGATTTGACGGATGTCTTCGGGCAGACTGTCCCAGGTTGCTTCGATATCGAATTCGTAATGTGTCGACAGACTCGACAACATTGAGAAGGTAAACGCATTGCGTTTATCCCAACCGCGAATGGCGCCCGAACCGAGGCTGAGCTCGGGAAAGGCCACAACGCGTTTAGGATCAAAAAATCCCATTTGCCCCAAGCCATCACAACTTGGACAGGCGCCGACAGGGTTATTAAAACTAAACAATCGTGGCTCGAGTTCGGGCAGACTATGGCTGCAAACTGGACACGCGTAGCGACTCGAGAACAGATGCTCTTCGTTGGTGTCCATGTCGAGTGCAACGACGCGCCCTTGCGCGAGCGTCAGTGCCGTCTCAAAGCTCTCTGCCAGACGTTGTTTGCTCTCTGGTTTGATGCGCAGCCGATCAATCACGACATCGATATCGTGCTTTTCGTTTTTGTTGAGCTCGGGCATGCTGTCGAGATCGACCATCTCTCCGTCGACGCGCACGCGAACAAAACCTTGTGCCTGCAAACTCGCGCACTCATCATCAAAACTGCCTTTGCGGGTGCGTGCGATCGGCGCAAGGATCGCCAATCTGCGTTCGGCGGGCCAGTTCAGCACACTATCGACCATTTGGCTCACGCTTTGTGCGGCAAGCGGCAGTCCATGTGAGGGGCAATATGGGGTGCCTACCCGGGCATACAATAGTCGCAGGTAATCATGAATCTCGGTAATCGTGCCGACAGTTGAGCGCGGATTGTGGCCCGCAGCCTTTTGTTCGATTGAAATCGCTGGCGATAGACCCTCAATCAGGTCGACATCCGGCTTGTCCATAAGCTGTAAGAACTGTCTGGCGTAGGTCGAAAGACTTTCGACGTAGCGGCGCTGTCCTTCGGCGTACAAGGTATCGAAGGCGAGCGAGGATTTGCCCGAGCCGGACAATCCCGTGACGACCACGAGCTTGTGCCTGGGCAGGTCCAGAGACACATTTTTGAGATTGTGGGTGCGGGCACCCCGGATTCGGATTTCGTCCATGACACGTTTTTGAAAGCCAACTTGGTACTATACCGTGCGGACGTGACAATCGTCTGATAGCCCTTTACTTTGATTTATGTCCTAGATGTCTGAACACACGCCCTTATCCCTGACTCCTACTGAACGTCGTGCCAGCATGGCCCTGGCAGGCTTGTTTGCTGCCCGTATGCTTGGTTTGTTCTTGCTGTTACCGGTATTTGCCGTGGCAGCCCAAGGGCTCAAAGGCGGACATGACCCCCTTTGGGTGGGCCTGGCACTCGGTATGTACGGCTTGACCCAAGCATTTATGCAGATTCCTTTCGGTCTGGCCTCGGATCGTTGGGGACGTCGTCCCGTAGTCTTAGCCGGCCTGTACCTCTTTGTTGCCGGTAGTGTCGTCTGTGCCTTGTCAGAGGATATTTTCTGGGTCACGATTGGTCGGGCGATTCAGGGCTCTGGTGCGATCTCTGCAGCCGTTACGGCATGGTTGGCTGACGCGACCCGACCCGAGGTTCGCACCCGCGCGATGGCGATGGTGGGAGGGTCGATTGGCTTGTCCTTTGCTTTGTCTTTGGTGATTGCTCCCCTGATCGTCGGGTCGTCGGGACTGGCGGGTTTGTTTTGGACGATTGCGCTGCTAGGCGTCGTGTGTTTGGCGGTCGCCCGTTTTGTTGTTCCGGTGGTGCCGCCTACCCCCAAACCTTTGCAACCCGCACGCCCAATGCAAGTGCTTACTCACACAGATTTGCTCCGACTCAATTTTGGCGTGTTTTGCCTGCACTTTATCCAGATTGCGATGTTTGTGGTGATCCCTCCGCTCTTGCTCAAGCTCGGGAATTTGGATGCGGCTGAGCTCTGGAAGGTATACCTGCCGGTTATTTTTGCTTCTTTTGTCTTTATGGTGCCGGCTATTTTCGTCGCAGAAAAGCGCCGCGCCCATCGCGCGATGTTGCGCTTGGCTGTGGCCGGGCTAGTCGTGGTCTGTGCCTTTTTGCCGTGGGCAAGCCACAACTTTTTCTTGTTGGCCTGTGGTCTCACTGGATTTTTTGTGATGTTTAACGTGCTGGAGGCCTTGCAACCCTCGCTGGTATCACGAGTCGCCCCGCCCGACTTAAAGGGTCTGGCGCTTGGTCTGTACAACACCTCGCAGGCGGCTGGTTTGTTTTTGGGCGGAATGTTGGGCGGAAGCATTGCCGTGCTGGGCGGAGCGAGCGCCGTGTTTTGGACGGCCTGTGGTGTATCCGCGCTGTGGCTGGTGGTGACATGGGGGTTGAGACCCCTCGGCCCTAAGCACTAACCCACACTAACGGCCAAACGCTGGCCCGTTAAAAATCAAATCTTGATCAATCTCTGAGACCTTGCTCACGCCGCTGAGTTGCATAGCGCGAACGAACTCGTCTTTTAAGATATCTAGCGCACGCGCCGCCCCAGGCTGACCTGCAGCCGCCGCACCAAAGAGCGTTGCCCGACCCGTCAGTACACCTTGAGCACCGAGTGCGCGTGCTTTCAATATATCCACCCCCCGTCTCACACCACCATCAACGAGAACGGGCACACGACCTGCCACAGCAGCCACCACGGCGGGTAGCGCATTGATCGTTGCGGGCGCGCTATCGAGCTGACGACCGCCGTGATTGGAGACCACGATTGCGTCAATCCCCATCTTGACTAAACGCTCGGCATCGCTGGGACGCATGATGCCTTTGACGATCAATTTGCGAGACCAGTTGTCTCGCATGATTTGTAACTGTTGCCAGTCAAAAGCGGGATCATAATTTTTGCCGACAGACGAGGCGAGTTTTTTACCGCCCTGATTGTCACGCTTGAGTTCTTTGATGTTTTCCATTTCCGGCGCGCCCTTTAGCAGCATCGGTAGCGACCAGCCAGGATGCAGGGCAAAGTCCAATACGTTGCGCGGGGTGTACTTAAAGGGAAACACGAGATGATTACGAAAATCACGTTCTCGTTTGCCACCAACCGGCAAGTCCACCGTGATCATCAGGCCTTCGTAATCGGCCGCGTGTGCACGCTGAATCAAAGAGGCGAGTTTCTCTTTGTTTGACAGGATGTAGGCCTGAAACCAGAGGCGACCAGGTGCAGCGTCGGCAATCTGTTCGATCGAAGCCGTGGCAGAGGTTGAGAGCGAGTAGGGAATCCCCATGGCCGCCGCCGCGCGTGCGATGGCGATATCGGCACCATGCCGGCCAAACGCGGCTGCACCTGTCGGCGCAATGGCGAGCGGCATCGCAGACGGTCCACCGACGAGTTCAGTCGTGGTGTCGACGTTGGACACATCGTTGAGTGCTTTAGGCACGATGCGGATCTTGCGAAAGGCATGGATATTGTCGCGTAGCGTGACTTCTTCTTCGGCACCGCCGTCAAAAAACTCAAAAATTGCGCGCGGTAAACGGCGTTTCGCTACCGCACGCAGATCTTCCACACTAAACGCACGTGCTGCCGTGCGGTCTAAGCTCACAATTTAATCAGCTTTGATGCCAGAGGCTTTGATTACACGATCCCAACGCGCCATGTCTTTGACCAGAAACTGACGAAACTCGGCGGGTGAGTCGCCAACTGGCTGCGCACCAAGGTCTTTCATACGCTTGATGACTTCTGGATTCGCCATGGCTTTTTTGATCGAAGCGTTGAGCTTGTCAACGATGGGCTGTGGTGTTCCAGCGGGTGCCAACATACCGACCCAAGGTGCAGTTTGTTCAAAGTCAGGAAAGCCAGAAGCATCCATCGTTGGCACGCCTGGGAACTCAGGCATTGGCTTGGAAGAACCCACTGCCAAGACACGGATGCGCTTGTTCTCAACATGACCGGCGATGCCAATCATTGGATAGAACATAAAAGATACGCGTCCTGACATGACTTCAGTCAGTGCTG
>CAMAYM010000095.1 GCA_945862495.1 Bordetella parapertussis
GTACGAGATCCAAGCGGTGTAAAAGGAGCGAAGGTAACAGCTCCTCAAAACGGCCTTCGATGCACTCGATTTTGACTTGTAATTCGCCATGCAAAATAGGCGAGAGCAGGCGATAGGAGACCGTTTTTGGAAGCACGTCGGACACGCCAATGGCCAACCTTAGGGTGCGTTCCAAGGATTCGTCGGCGAGGTTGTCGAGCATTTGTTCGCCTAAGCGAAAGATTTCGTCTGCATAGCGACGCGCCACGCGCCCGGCTTCGGTCAGCACAAGACGCCGACCTTCAAGTTGAAACAGGGTTCGACCGAGATCGCTTTCGAGTTTCGAAATTTGTCCGCTGACGGTTTGAATACTGACGCCCAGTTTTTCTGCTGCGCTCGCAAGGTTACCCTCGGTAGCGACAGCCCAAAAATAACGCAGATGATGATAGTTAAGCATTTATTAGTTCGAATAAATCATAATAAAAATCAGTTTATACGTCATTTTATTCGAATCGAATAGTCTTTAGTCTCACTCCTATGTTGGCAATGAACGGTGGCACACCTTGTGTCCGTCACTGCGCATATCGGAGAGAACAGATGGAAACGATTGGAAGTTGGTGGATGTGGACGGGTTTTGCGATCTTCGTCGTGGTGGCCTGTGCTGTAGATTTGTTGGTGCTACAGCGTAAGGGTGACGACAAGGTTTCGATCGGTCAGGCACTGCGGTGGTCTGCACTGTGGGTTTTCTTGGCCTTGGTTTTTAACGCCTTGTTGTGGTGGTACATCGATGGTCAAGCGGGTAGAGAGTTAGCCAACCAGAAAGGGTCGGAGTTTTTGACGGGATATTTGATTGAAAAATCGTTGGCAGTCGACAACATTTTTGTGTTTCTCATGTTGTTTACGTTTTTTGCCGTTCCACCCCATTTGCAAAAACGTGTGTTGATTTTGGGCGTAATTGGCGCGATCGTGCTGCGGGCAGTGATGATATTGATTGGCGCGTGGCTGATCAAAGAGTTTCACTGGATCCTGTATGTATTCGGTTTGTTCCTGTTGATCACCGGCGTCAAGATGCTGGTGTTTGCAGAAGCGGAGGCAGATCTTGAAAAAAATCCCATCCTTAAGTGGATGCGCGGCCACATGAATATCTTGCCAAATTTTGAGGGTGAGAAATTTTGGGTTTACAAAAATGGTGTGCGTTTCTTTACACCATTGTTTGTAGTCGTAATCATGATTGGTATTACAGACATCATCTTTGCTGTCGATAGTATTCCGGCCATTTTTGCGATCACAGAAGACCCATTTATTGTGATGACATCAAATATTTTTGCAATCTTGGGATTGCGTGCCATGTACTTTTTACTGGCGGATCTCAAGGACCGTTTCCATCTGTTGAGCTATGGCTTGGGCTTTATTCTCGTGTTTGTGGGAACCAAAATGCTGATCGTGGATTGGATCAAAATCCCTGTCGGGATATCGCTGGCGGTAGTAGGCGCTATCTTGCTGACATCCATCTTGGCAAGTTTGTTAGTTCCGAACAAAGCTAAAGTTGACACTAATTAAGCGGCAGTCGGATTAGAAATTTTGCACCACCCTCGGGCATGTCTTGGTAGGCGATCGATCCGTTATTTCGCGTAACGATTTGTTTACAAAGCCATAGCCCGAGTCCCATACCGTTTCGTTTTTCACTAGAGGATAGTTCGAAGATTTTTGCTTGATGATCTTTTGGAATGCCGGGACCATTGTCTGTAATCATTAATGTCACGAAGTCAGAGTGACGGGCAGTTTCGATCGTGATTTTTTTGTCGGTCCGCTCAACGCTCGAGAGCGCATGAATGGCATTGTTTAAAATATTTAAAATCACCTGCTGAATTTCTGGAGCATTGACACATGCGACCGTCTGAGAATCAAGGTGTAGCTTGACGTTAATGTTACGCCGCGTCAGTTCAGGCGTTGTAATTTGCAAGACGGACTGAACGATGTCACCAAGGTTGATGCTAGTGGCATTTGTATTTCCATCATTAAAAATCGAGCGCAGTGATTGAATAATGCTGCCCGCACGTAAATTATCCGTAACGATTTTTTCAGCGAGATCTTTTAGCAAGGCTTCATCAACACGCCCTGTTGCGAGTTGAAGTTTCATAAATTCACTATTGATTTGTACCGCACCCAAGGGCTGGTTGAGCTCATGCGCAATAGAGGCGGAAAGGGCGCCAGTTGCGGCAGTTTTATTGGCCCACACGAGGCTATCGACGAGAAGTTTTTCTTTCTCGATCTCTGCAATTTTGAGAAGAAAAATTGGGAAGATCATGTAGCGGAAAATTGCTAAGAGAAAAATCGCGATAAAGATAATGGTGTTGAGAATATTGGTATCAAAGGCAATCGTAGCGATATCTAGAACAACCAAAAGGATGCGTGTACCCCACAAAAATGCCGTTGCAAAAAACAAAATCCCGTAAAATTTGACTAAGTCGATGTGATTTTTTTTGTAAACCTTGTATGACAAAAAGCCACTTTCTAGCGTGATAAATACGATAGCCAAACTAACAAAAATAGTTTGATATCCTGAGCCCAACAGCACGCCAATTGCATAAAGGGCGATTGAATAGATCATAAATACAGACAGATTGCGCAGAAAGGAGGGTTTGAGATTGGGCTGTTGACCGAGCAGGTTGATGAGGGAGTAGTTGAAGTATCGATAGGCGATAAAAGCGAGAGCGTTCGCCCCAACATAGGAAATCAGCGTAGGAATGTCGGCTCTAAAGATGGTGACAATAGCTGCCACGCCCAACAAAAAGGCTCCAATTGCGCAGTTTTCAATTGCCCGATTTTTTTGTTTCGGGAAATAGAATAAAAGGGTTGCGGAATAGGCGATCGACAATATTCCGTAGAACATGAAGATCGCCGGGATGAGGCTTAATTTCATTGCTAGGTGATGTTGTTACGTTGGCGCGCTAGAAAAGCCCGTGCCTGCGCGACAGCTTCGGGCAAACGCTCTTTCGGTTCTTTCCAGGGATAAATGCTGACCTCTGCCTTGGGTGCAAGATCGACGACCTCTTTGGCGACAGCATAGGGGTGCGGGGCGGTATCATCAGGCATGACGAAAATAGGTGTCTGGCATTGACGCACAAAATCTCTGGAAACGGTAAAGACAAAGTCTGGATTGGCGCGATACATTTTTTCTAAAAATGCATGAACGATGTCCATATTTAAATCGGGGCGGCGTGCGCAAAGTGCTGGGCCCCAGTCTTTAATGTTGTTTGCATAAAACTGGTCAGGCAACTCGGGACGAAAACCACTTGGTTGCGCCATGACGGCTGCGATGACGCGCTCAGGTGCTCTTTTGAGCATGCTCCAGATAAAGGGGCCACCAATACAAAAACCCATGACTAAAAATTTGTCGATGCCCAAGTAATCCATCAAGCCAAGTTGATCGTCTGTGTACGCATCCCAGGGACGATCTACCTCGAGTGGACCAGAAGACTCCCCGCCATTTGCATTGCGGGCATCCATGGTGATGCAGCGATATTCATTTTTAAATTCTTCAACGGCATCAAAAGGCGAGCGCGATTTGAAAAAAGACATCGTGGCATTGAGACCGCCACCGGGCAAAATCAGCAGAGGAATGCCAGTGCCGGTATCTTGGTAATGGATCCGGACTGCACCTTTTTCGTACATGGGCATGTGGCTTCTCTCTGCTAGTCATAGGTTTAATAAATTCTTCGGAACGGAGTTTACAACTTTGAATGTATGGGCATGCATCAACTTGGTGTTTAATCGTTAGGTAAGTCACACACTCTTTATCGAGAAATCCCAAATGCCTAGCAGTTCAGACAAGTATCAGATCGATGTCTCCGAAGGCGTCGTGTTGATCAAAAATCAAAATACGACAATCGGTTATTGCCGTTTTAATGAGTTCGGAGAAGTGGAATACATCTTCGTGAATCCTCTTTACAGACGAAAGGGGTTTGGAACGCTCTTGATCAATGAGGTTAAGCGGCTCAAGGGGCCTATTAACAAGGTTCATGATCCGATTTCACCGTTGGGGGCGCAGTTTTTCGAGGGCATTGGTTTGGCGGGGGCGCTTAGCGAAGAAAAAAAGGAATCTGCTAAATAAACACCGTAATCTTACGCAAAGTGCATATAATGCCGTCATTCAGGCCAATTTTTGTGTATAGGTGAGTTATGGCAATCGCAACACAGGCACTGCTGCGTGACGCAATGCGTCGTTTAAATATGACCCGTGATGTGTTCGCCGAGCGAATCGGCTGTCGACGCAGGACGCTCGACAGCTGGTTATTACCCGACGAGTCCAGCGAATATCGCGCGATGCCAGAGGTGGCACGTCGCTATGTTACGGAGATTTTGGCCAATTTACCTGATAGCACGCCGAGCGGCGCGACCGCTTCCGGTTTATCAGGCAATCATTTACTTTCAGTGGATCAGTTGAGCCGAGAGTCGGTAGAAGAGTTGTTTTGGCTTGCCGATGTCATGCAGCCCATTGCACGTCGTCAAAAAGTGACGCGCGTACTTGAGGGTGCTGTACTTGCAAATCTGTTTTTCGAAGCTAGTACCCGCACTCGCATCAGTTTTGGTGCCGCTTTCTGCCGGCTTGGTGGATCGGTGTGTGACACAACGGGTTTTACCTTTTCCTCAATGGCCAAGGGTGAGTCGATTTATGACACCAGTCGCGTAGTGAGCGGCTATGTGGATGCGATGGTTATTCGCCACCCAGAGAAAGGCGCAGTCGCAGAGTTTGCACAGGCGACCAACATTCCTGTTGTGAATGGCGGTGATGGTCCGGGCGAGCATCCGAGTCAGGCGTTGCTGGATCTCTATACGATCCAGCGTGAGTTTTCACGTCTTGGAAAACTAATCGATGGCGCGCACATCGCGATGGTGGGTGATCTGAAATATGGTCGCACCGTGCACTCGCTGATTAAGTTGTTGTCCTTGTATCGCGGCTTGACGTTTACCTTGATCGCGCCCCAGTCTTTGGAAATGCCTTCTGAGATTGTTGATGTGGTGAGTCGGAACGGCCACGTGATCGAGTTCAGTGACTCGCCGGCAAATGGTTTGGCTAAAGCCGATATTTTGTATGCGACACGTATTCAAAAAGAACGTTTCGGCGAAGAAGCTATCGATGGCTATGGTGCTGAGTTTGAAATCAATCAAAAGTTGGTGAACCAAGCGTGCAAGAGTGATGTGGTGATCATGCACCCGTTGCCACGCGATGGTCGGCCCGGCTCTTATGATTTGAGTGTCGATTTAAACGCAGATCCTCGTTTAGCGATTTTCCGTCAAACGGACAACGGCATTCCAATTCGCATGGCGATTTTTGCCAAATTGTTAGGTGTGGATCGGTTGGTGCAGCGCTCGATGCGGGATGTCACTTGGACAACACCCGCACATATCGGACCTGACGATGCGTTGCCAGACTTCGAGTAATACGATCAACCAATCTGAGTGATTGAAGAGCGTGCAGCGCTATTTTCAGATCTGCACGTTTCCTTCGATCAAAATATGTACTTCGCCGCCGATCCACACTGTCTTGTGATCCCCAGGTGTCACCGTGACACGGCCGGTACGTCCGATCTGGGTGCCTTGTGCAACAAAATAAGGCTTTTGCATACGACCGGAGTGCATGAGCCATTTTGCTATCGCTGCATTGAGTGATCCCGTAATGGGATCTTCACTCATCCCGCTTGAGGGCGCGAGCATGCGAACCTCGTAGTCGCATTCGCTACCGGGTGGATGCGGCGCAATCAGCCCAATTGACTTAAAGGTTGGCCAGCGTACGCGTGAGGAATCAAGCGCCAGCACTTGTGAGGCATGCTTGAGTTCAAATAGCTGCCATACAGGACCATTACATAGCTCTGCCGTATTGACGACTGAATCGGCAGGAATGTTGAGCACCTGCATGATGTCGGCACGGTGCGCAGGATCCATTTCCTTAATCGTGGTCGCAGGCGCCCCAAAAGAAAGCGTTGGACGTTTTGATACGTCCACTTCAACAATGCCGACGCCACATTCCTGACGAACGAGTCCTGCGGATTTGGGGATGCCTCCGCAATGGAGCCATGAGGCGCAGGTGCCAAGCGTTGGATGACCTGCAAAAGGCATCTCGCGACTCGGCGTGAATATTCGCACGCGATAGTCAGCGGAAGGGTCGGTTGGAGTACAGATAAAGGTGGTTTCAGCGAGATTTGTCCACGCAGCGAAGCGTTGCATTTGCTCGTCTGTCAGGCCGTCTGCATCCACAACAACAGCCAAGCCATTGCCTTGATAAGGTGTTGGACTAAAGACGTCACATTGAATGAAGCGGCGCAGTTTCATAGATGATCAGGAGTATAGATAAGATAAAATCAGACACTGTGCAATATTACAGATGTTAGACAATTTTTAAACAATTAGCGGTCCATTAAAATCTAATGAAACTCATACATTCGCCACATACCCCCGCTCCAGCCGGTCACTACAGCCATGCGGTTGAGTCCGAAGGTTTCATCTTTGTATCCGGTGTTCTTCCTGGCAAACCCGCGGAAGGGGAAGTCGATAGTTTTGAGCGTCAGGTGCGCGCCTCTTTTAAACATTGTGCAAATATTCTCAAAGCATCCGACTGTACGCTCAGCGATGTGGTGCAGTGCACGGCATACATTGTTGGCGTATCGAACTGGCCAGAGTTCAATACGATTTATGCAGATATTTTTGGTGACCATAAGCCTGCTCGCGCCGTGGTGCCAGTGCCCGAGCTCCATTATGGGTTCATGGTCGAAATTCAATTGGTTGTAGAAAATAAAAAGCGATAGCTGGAGTTTAATGATGTTTGAGCGGATCGGAATAAATCGGCTTGGTCTTCAATTAATACTCTTGGTGATGATCTGTATCACTTGTCTGCAGGTGTACGCACAGACCGTGAGTGAGCGCATTGTTTCAGTTACTCTTCCCGGAGAGCTTCGGCAACAAGGTGTCTTGTCGGTGTATGGTGAAGATCCAAAGCCTGAAAAGCTGCTGGTGATAGTCAGTGGTCATCCCGGCGTTACACGTCCATACATAGATCAAGCCGGAAAAATCCAAACGAAGCAAAACGGAAATTTTTTGGTGCGATCACGACAGTTCATGATCTCAAAAAAAGTCGCCTTATTGTTACTTGATTGTCGGTCTGACTTTATGGATATTTGCGATGATCAATATCAGGCTTCAGCGCAGCGCGCTCAAGACGTATTGACATTGGTGGCGAGTGTAAAAGATCTCTACCCGACCATACGCGAGATCTGGGCTGTTTCAACAAGTAGAGGTGCTGTTTCAACTGCCGGCTTTTTAAAACATGCCGAGAAATCATTTAGCGGCGTCATTCATACTGCGTCAACTTTTAGTAAAGCCACTGATCAAGGACTGGACTTTGGTCCATATAAAAATACACCGCAGTTTTTAGTGCACCACAAGGATGACCCGTGTGGATTGACGCTATACAGGGATGCCTACATGACCGCAGCAAAATGGAACATACCCCTCATCACTGTCGAGGGAGGATCAGGATTTCGGGGGCAAAAATGCCAGGCCTTTACGCAGCATGGCTTTGCTGGAATGGAGGCACAAACTGGCGCAGTGATCTTGTCTCTCGTTGAAAACGGTCAAGCAAAATCACTGCTGATCAAGTAAAGCTCAATGCGCTAGGAAAATTAATTATCTTTTTAAGTCATGCAGTGCACTTTTCATCAGATCTTTCACATCACTGATCCGACCGCTTAACAATGCCTTGGCGCTGTAAGTTGCCATGCCAATAACGTTTTCAGCGCTGACTGTGGGTGGCATGACAAGTTCGTAACGATTGGTGTGGACATCGAGTAGTGCAGGACCTGGGTGAGAGAGAAAGTCCTGAACGGCTTGCTCGAGATCCTCACTACGTTTGACCTCAAACCCTTTTAAACCAACTGCTTCAGCGATTTTGGCAAAGCTAGGATTATTCAGGTCCGTATAGTTATTCAGCAAGCCCTCTGTCTTCATTTCCATCTCGACAAAGTTTAATGCGCCATTGTTCAATACGGCGATCTTGATTGGAAGATTTTCTTGATGAATCGTCAATAAATCGCCCATCAGCATCGCGAGGCCACCATCACCCGCCATGCAAATCACTTGACGATCGGGATATGCTTTTTTCAAACCTAGCGCCATGGGCATGCCGTTCGCCATCGTGGCATGTCTCAGGCTAATCATGGTGCGGCGCTTGCCGTTTGTTTTGATGTGACGTAAGGTCCACACCATCGCGGTTCCGGTGTCCGCTGAAAATAAAGCGTCATCATCTGCATATTTGTTAAGCAAACTTGCGAGGTGTTGAGGGTGGATCATGTCACCTCGACCAGGTTGCTCCTCCGCCAGTAGTGTGGCTTCAGTTTTTTGACGTTGCTCCAAACATTCGTTCAAAAAGCTTCCATCAGAACGTTCTTTGATCATTGGAAACAAGGCCTCCAATGACGCGATCACATCGCCCTCTAAGCCGAGCGTGACCGGATGACGTCGGCCCAAGCGGGCCGCATCGCGATCAATCTGAACGATCTTGGCATGTTTAGGATAGAACTGGCCCCAGGCAAAGTCTGCGCCAAGCAAGAGCAACGTGTCACACTCGGTCATCATATGAAAACCAGAGTGCACACCCAGCAATCCAGTCATACCAACGTTGTAGGGATTGTCGTACTCAACAAAGTCCTTCGCCCGAGACGTGTGTGCAATGGGGGCTTTTAGTTTTTTAGCTAAGGCAATCAGTAGGTCATGCGCACCTTGGCAGCCCGCGCCGGCGTAAATGCCAATCTTTTTACCACCGGCGAGAATCGCGGCAGTTTGGGCAAGTTCGCTATCAGAGGGACGTCGAACCGGATTAGGGAAGTGCACCGAATACGGCACATCATCTTTGATCTCAGTATTGCTGATATCAACTGGCAGGATAATGACTGCAGGACCCTTTTTGCTGATAGCAGCCTGACAAGCCAGCACCGCAACGCGTCGAGCTTGTTCGGCGTTATAAACCTGCTCACAAAAGACCGAGCAATCAGAAAAGACTTTTTGAAAGTCGACTTCCTGGGGCATATCTAAACCAAGGCTCATCGTGTCGAGTTGGCTCGCAATCACAATTAGTGGGGCATGATTACGATGGGCCTCGTAGACGCCATTGATCAAGTGTAGGCTGCCAGGCCCACAGGATCCTGCACAACCTGCCAAGACGCCGCTCATGTAGGACTCAGCTCCGGCCGCAAAAGCTCCGACTTCTTCGTGTCTGGTGTGCACCCATTCAATGGTGCTCTTTGAAATAGCATCCGTGACATGGTTAAGCGTATCGCCCACAACACCGTAGATATGACGCACTCCGGCGGACTCTAAAACCTCAATAATGACTTGCGCTGCGTTTTTGCTCATGATGAGATCTCGACTAGTTCGACAATTGTTTAGCGTGTGTGAAGTATGCCAGTTTTATATATTGAGACACTATCTAGAAAAAATAATATTTGATTTACTTGTCAAAACGCACGTGGTATAAAAATTACAAAAATTCAGTGTATCTATTGATTGGGTCAATCGGGTGACATTGAATTATTAAAGAGACAATATTGCATGAGCATTCGCGGCAAAGCCTATATTGGGGGTATTTATGAGCACCCCGCACGAAAAATTGAAAATAAATCACTCGCCCAGTTACATGCAG
>CAMAYM010000096.1 GCA_945862495.1 Bordetella parapertussis
CATCGGGACCTTTGGAGAACAGCTTGGCAACATATGAGGCTGCAGGATCTCCCCCGCGGCTCGGCAGGCGGGTTTCTAATAGGTCGGCTATGCGAGCCAGCACAGCCTCTGAAGCATCAGTCATGGCGTGATCTTTATTCATTTGTAAATGAGTTCGGGGTCTTTGAGGACAGGATCGACCACAACCCATTGTGAGTGAGGTTCGGCGCCTTGCGCTGAGACACTATCCAATCGGCGATAAAAACAGCTAGCACGCCCTGTATGACAAGCGATGGCACCAATTTGTTCGACCTTTAGGAGTAGGACATCGCCATCACAATCCAAGCGAAGCTCTAAGAGTCGCTGAACGTGTCCAGACTCTTCACCTTTACGCCACAAGCGGTTGCGTGAGCGAGACCAAAAAACAGCGCGCCCAGTCGCTACGGTCTCAGCTAGGGCATCTGCATTCATCCACGCGACCATCAAAATATCGCCAGTTTTGGCATCTTGGGAAATAGCGGGAATCAGGCCCTGTGCGTCAAAGCGCACCTCTTGAATCCACACAGGCAATTGAGGTGTTGCCATCTCAGCCCATCCTGACAGGGATGCCTTGACTCGCCATGAACGCTTTGGCTTGTCCGACCGTGTATTCACCATAATGGAAAATACTCGCAGCAAGCACCGCGCTCGCACCACCCAGCGTGACGCCATCTGCAAGATGCTGAAGATTACCCACGCCACCCGAGGCAATCACAGGAACAGAAACGGCGTCTGACACTAAACGTGTGAGCGCCAGATCAAATCCTGATTTGGTCCCGTCGCGGTCCATACTAGTCAGTAAAATTTCTCCTGCACCGTATTCGGCCATCTTGCGTGCCCACTCGACCGCATCTATTCCCGTGCCACGACGTCCGCCGTGCGTGAAGACTTCCCAGCGAGGCGTTTCGCTGTCTGCTACGCGTCGCGCATCGATGGCCACCACAATGCATTGTGAACCATGGTAGTCCGAGGCCGCACGCACCAGATCAGGATTAGCAACAGCCGCGCTATTCATGGAGATCTTGTCTGCGCCTGCGCTGAGCAGTCGCTGAACGTCACTGACTTGACGCACACCACCGCCGACCGTCAAGGGAATAAAAACTTGAGAGGCTACTTTTTCAATGATCGGAAGGATCAAGTCGCGACCATCGCTGGTGGCGGTAATGTCTAAAAAAGTCAGTTCGTCTGCGCCTTGTTCGTTGTAGCGATGTGCGATCTCTATTGGATCACCAGCATCCATTAGTTGAACAAAGTTAACGCCCTTGACAACGCGACCTGCCGTCACATCCAAGCATGGAATGATTCGACGCGTCAGTTCGCTGAGAGTGTTGGGCGTTTGCAGAACGGTCATGGCTGGAGTTCGTCCGCGCGCTTTTGTGCCGCTTCAAAGTCGAGCGTACCTTCGTAAATGCTTCGTCCCAAAATAGCACCTTCGACGCCTTCGTCCTGCACGGCACACAGTGCATCAATGTCGCGTAAATCGGTGACGCCGCCGGAGGCGATGATGGGAATGCGCACGTGTTGCGCCAAACGTACGGTGGCTTCGATGTTGACGCCAGAGAGCATGCCATCACGACCAATGTCGGTATAGATGATCGCCTCGCAACCATAGTCTTCAAATTTTTTCGCAAGATCGCTCACATCGTGCTTGGTGAGTTTGCTCCAGCCGTCTGTGGCGACCTTTCCGTCACGCGCATCCAGACCCACAATGATGTTGCCAGGAAAGGCACCGCAGGCATCATGTAAAAACCCTGGGTTTTTGACCGCAGCGGTGCCGATGATGACGTAAGAAATACCAAAATCTAGGTAACGTTCGATCGTATCAAGATCACGAATACCACCACCGATTTGCACGGGGATATCGTCGCCTACAGCGGCGACAATTGCCTTAATGAGTGCTTCGTTTTTGGGTTTGCCAGCGACAGCGCCATTGAGGTCGACCAAGTGTAGACGTCGCGCGCCGCGCTCAAGCCAGTGTGTGGCCATTGCTGTTGGGTCTTCGGAGAAAATGGTCGCGTCATCGAGGTCGCCTTGGCGAAGTCTGACACATTGTCCGTCTTTGAGATCAATTGCGGGGATCAGCAGCATATCGTTTGTGATCAGTCACTGTTAGGTTGTTAAGGTTGCCAGTCTACAAAATTCCGGTAAAGACGCAAACCATGGTCGGCGCTTTTCTCAGGATGAAACTGTACGGCAAAGATGTTGTCTTGGGCGACTGCACAAGCAAAAGGACCACCATAGTGGCTCTCACCTACGGTTAATGCCACGTCAGTTGGCACAGCGTAATAGCTGTGAACAAAGTAAAAAGGCGTCGCATCAGGAATGCCGGACCAGAGTGTGTGCGCGCGAACTTGATGGACTGGATTCCAGCCCATGTGAGGGACTTTTAAGCGATCTGCATGATCGTTTGCCCCAGGCTTGGGGGCGTCAAAGGCGGGTCCTTTAAAGCGACGAACCTCGCCTTTGAAGAGACCAAGACTCGTGGTGTTGCCTTCTTCGCTGCGCTCAAACAGCATTTGCTCACCAACGCACACGCCCAAAAGGGGTTTGGTGGCGGCAGCCCGCAACACGGCCTCACGCAAACCTGCTTCGTCCAAGGTGCGAATACAGTCCGCCATCGCGCCTTGCCCCGGAAAGACAACGCGATCTGCTGCGTCAATTTCTGACGCGCGCTTACATAAACGAATATCCGCTTCTGGCGCGGCATGACGCAGCGCGCGCTCAACAGAGTGATAGTTCCCCATGCCGTAATCGACAATGGCAATCGAAGTCATGACTTAGAGCACACCTTTGGTGGAAGGCACAATACCCGTGCTTCGGGGATCAAGCTCAAGCGCCATACGCAGTGCACGACCGGTAGCCTTAAAGATGGTTTCACACTGGTGGTGTGCATTGACGCCACGCAAGTTATCGATATGCATCGTAATCAGGGCATGATTCACAAGGCCTTGAAAAAATTCAATGGTCAGATCAACATCAAAGTCGCCGACGCGTGCACGCGTAAAGGGGACATGAAACTGCAAACCGGGGCGTCCTGAAAAATCAACCACAACGCGAGAAAGCGCTTCGTCCAATGGAACGTATGCGTGTCCGTATCGACGCATGCCCGCTTTGTCGCCAACGGCTTTTGCAAGAGCCATGCCCAGGGTGATCCCCACGTCCTCGACGGTGTGGTGGGCATCAATGTGCAGATCGCCTTCGGCGTGCACTTCAAGATCGATTAAACCGTGACGCGCAATCTGGTCCAGCATGTGGTCCAAAAAAGGCACGCCCGTATTGAGCTTCTGGATGCCTGTGCCGTCTATATTGACCGCGACGCGGATACGCGTTTCGTTGGTATTTCGGATAATTTCTGCGGTACGCATAGTGTGCACTCGGATGAACTCAGATCGTCGGAATATCTATTGTATGTTGGTCAAGCGATAACGTGCACTGGCAGCGTGCGCTTGCAGGCCTTCGCCCAGCGCCAGTTCGTTTGCCACTTTGCCAAGCGTTTGAGCCCCTGCCGCGGAGACGTGAATCAGGCTTGAGCGTTTTTGGAAGTCATAAACGCCCAGAGGAGAAGAAAATCGCGCCGTCCGCGAGGTGGGCAAGACGTGATTCGGACCAGCACAATAATCTCCAAGCGATTCGGAGCTGTGTCGTCCCATGAAAATAGCCCCCGCGTGACGCAGCGATGGAAGCCACGCATCGGGATCTTCGCAGGAGACTTCAAGGTGTTCAGGGGCGATATGGTTGCTGATCTCACAGGCTTCTTGGAGGTCGCGCACCAAAATCAAAGCCCCACGATCGCGCAGGCTCGTGCGGATGATATCGGCCCGTGGCATGGTCGGTAAAAGCTTTTCAATCGACGCCTCTACGGCGTCCAAATATTGAGCGTCGGGGCACAACAGGATTGCTTGCGCGAGCTCATCGTGCTCGGCTTGCGAAAATAAGTCCATCGCAATCCAGTCAGCAGGCGTTTTACCATCGCAAATGACTAAAATTTCGCTGGGACCTGCGATCATGTCGATACCAACCGTGCCAAAAACACGTCGCTTAGCTGCCGCGACATAGGCATTACCGGGACCGACAATTTTGTTTACAGCAGGGATGGTCGCCGTGCCGTAAGCCAGTGCACCAACTGCTTGTGCGCCACCAATGGCGAAACAGCGGTCTACCCCAGCAATTGCAGCCGCAGCCAGCACCATTGCATTACGTTGGCCTCCGGGTGTTGGCGTGACCATAATGATCTCACTCACGCCGGCAACCTTGGCTGGAATGGCATTCATTAAGACAGAAGAAGGGTATGAGGCTTTACCGCCCGGTACATAGAGACCGACGCGATCAAGAGGCGTAATTTGTTGACCGAGGCGCGTGCCGTCAGGTTCAGTGTAAGACCAGCTTTCTTGCACTTGGTGAGCATGGTAATCCCGCACGCGCTGTGCAGCGACTTCTAGCGCCTCGCGCTGAGCTGCAGGTAATGTTGCCAGCGCTGACGCCCAGTCGTGGCGAGGAATTTCTAGCTCTGCCACGTGATCGACCATGACCTGATCAAACTGGCGGGTGTATCGAAGCAGGGCCGTGTCGCCTTCGCGACGCACCTTTTGCAAGATTCCTGCAGCTGCGGCGTCGATAGCGTCATCTTGCTCGGCATCAAACGCCAGCAATTTGGACAGGGTGGTTTGAAACTCAGGGTTGCGTGAGTCCAGGCGTGTGATTGTGCGCATCATCAAAGAGCCCCTCTTTTGAAGGGGTCATCAAAACAAGTAGATCACTATCATGCCACAGAGCTTGCGCTTGCACGCTCAAAGGCATCCAGTAAAGGCTGTAATTCGGCATGGCGGGTTTTAAGGGCGGCCCGGTTGACGACCAATCTGGAGGAAATCGGCATGATGTCTTCAACGGCCACTAAGTCGTTAGCTTTGAGTGTGTTGCCAGTAGAAACCACGTCAACGATGGCGTCAGCCAAGCCCACCAAGGGTGCAAGTTCCATAGAGCCGTAGAGCTTAATCAGATCGACGTAAACACCTTTTGCAGCAAAGTGGTCCCGAGCGGCAGCCGTGTATTTTGTTGCAACACGCAGGCGCGCACCCTGTTTGATCGCCGCAGCATAGTCAAAACCGTTACGAACGGCTACTGCAAGGCGGCATTTGGCGATATTGAGGTCAATCGGTTGATATAGTCCGCCTGGATGTTGAGCGGCATGCTCAATCAGCACATCCTTGCCAGCGATACCGAGATCCGCCGCACCATATTCAACATAGGTGGGGACATCGGAGGCACGCACGATAATGAGGCGCAAGCTTGGGTCACTTGTGCCGATGATCAGTTTGCGCGACTTTTCTGGATTTTCACTGACGGTAATGCCTGCCGCTTCCAACAAGGGCAGGGTTTCTTCAAAAATGCGCCCTTTAGACAAGGCCATGGTCAGTGGGCGCGTGCGTGCGTCAGTGCTCATGCATGTTCCTTTAGCGAGATATTCTTTCAATTTGCGCGCCAAGCGCGCTGAGTTTGTGTTCCATCCGCTCGTAACCGCGATCAAGGTGATAAATCCGTTCCACCACGGTTTCCCCTTCGGCAGCCAGGCCGGCGATCACAAGACTGGCAGAGGCGCGTAGGTCTGTCGCCATCACCGTTGCGCCGGATAGCTTGCTGACGCCTCGCACGACTGCAGTGTGACCATCGATATCGATGTTGGCACCTAAACGCAACAACTCTTGGACGTGCATAAAGCGGTTTTCAAAAATCGTTTCAGCAATTACCGAGGTACCGATAGCGATGGTATTCAATGCCATCAGTTGCGCTTGCATATCGGTGGCGAAGCCAGGGTATTCATGCGTACGGAAGTCGACGGCTTTCGGACGCGTATGCATGCTGGCTTGAATCCAGTCTTTGCCTGTTTGAATCGTGAGCCCCGCTTCTTGCAACTTGGATAAGGTGGCGCCCATGGTGTCGGGGGCGACGCGTCGCAGCATGATGTCGCCGCCAGCGGCACCCACCGCACATAAAAAGCTGCCTGCCTCAATACGATCAGGAATAACGTCGTGGCTTGCGCCGTGAAGCGCTGGAACGCCATCAATGATGATGCGGTCCGTGCCGTGGCCCTTAATGCGCGCACCCATTTTGATGAGTAGCTCGGCGAGGTCGACCACCTCAGGTTCGCGCGCAGCATTTTCTAAAATTGTCTGACCCTCGGCCAATACCGCGGCCATCATCAGATTTTCTGTTCCTGTGACGGTCACCATATCGGTACGAACGAGAGCACCTTTGAGTTTTTTGGCCCTCGCGACGACAAAACCATGTTCGATCTTGATGTCGGCGCCCAATGCTGACAAGCCTTGGATATGTTGATCCACCGGTCGCTGACCAATCGCGCAGCCACCAGGCAGACTCACGCGTGCTTCACCAAAGCGCGCTAATAGTGGACCAAGTACTAATATCGAGGCGCGCATCGTTTTGACCAACTCATAAGGCGCTTCGAGCGCAGTGAGCTGGTCTGCCGTGATGCTAACGGTATCGTCGCTGGCGCGCTCGCAGCGTACGCCTAATTGTCCAAGAAGCTTGAGTGTCGTTGAGATGTCATTGAGCTTTGGAACATTGGTGAGTGTGACGGTATCCGCTGTGAGCAGACCTGCACACAAAATGGGTAGCGCGGCGTTTTTAGCACCCGAGATAGTGACCTCACCTTTAAGCGCACGTCCACCCGTAATAAGGAGCTTATCCATTTAGCGATTTCCGTTGAACTCTTCGGGTGTGAGGGTGCGCATAGAAAGTGCGTGAATCTCTTGCTTCATGCGATCGCCCAATACACCGTAGACGAGCTGATGCCGAGCGATCGGTCGTTTGCCTGCAAAAGCGGCGCTGACAATGACGGCTTCGAAGTGCGAGCCGTCGCCCGTGACCTCAAGATGATCGCAAGGCAGCCCGGCAGCGATGTAGGCGCGGATGTCTTCTGGAGTGGGCAGCATGGTGAAATCTTTCCTTGGTCTAAGTGTAAAAACGCGTCAGTCGTAAATATTTGTAGAACATGTCAGGTTCTGAGTTTGTAGCCCGTTCCAAGTAAGCGAAGGGCGAACAGAGTCAGGACAATAAAGACGCCACCCACTACGGCCAGGCTGTGCCAAGGGGAAACGTCGGCTACGCCGAAAAAGCCGTATCGAAAACCATCAATCGTATAAAAGAGTGGATTCCAATGGGAGACGTGTTGCCAAAATGGTGGAAGCGTATGTATGGAATAAAACACGCCGGATAAAAAGGTGGCCGGCATAATCAGAAAATTTTGGAATGCGGCAAGTTGATCGAATTTTTCAGAGGTGAGGCCTGCAATCAACCCCAAGATGGCCATAATGCCACAAGAAAGCACGGCAAAAACAAACGCCCAAACGGGCTCTTTCATACCCAAGGGTACAAAATATAAAGAAACGAGCCAAACACACGCGCCAACGGCAATGCCGCGCAAAATGCCAGCAAGCATATAGGCGCTAAAAAACTCACGGTGTGAAATGGGCGGCAGCAACACAAAGACAAGATTACCTGTCACGCGGCTTTGAATCAGTGAGGAAGAGGGATTGGCAAACGCATTTTGCAACATGCTCATCATCATGAGGCCGGGAATGAGAAAAGCAGTGTACGGTACAGAGCCGTAAACCTGTATTCGGTCCTGTAGCACTTGCGCAAAAATAACCAAATACAGCAATGCTGTGATGACGGGCGCAGCAATCGTTTGAAAGCCAACCTTCCAGAAACGCAACAGCTCTTTACCTAAGAGTGTAGGAAAGCCAGAGCCTGCGCCAGGACGTGCAGTCAGTAAGGCGCGGGTCATGGCTGGGTCTCCAGTGTGTCGTCAGTTGGCGCATTCATGATTTGCACAAAAGCTTGTTCAAGACTGCCACCCGTTCTCGCAAGGAGTGCCTGCGTGGATTCGAGCGCAACAATTTGTCCGCGCTTGAGCATGGCAATCCTTCCGCAGAGTGCTTCGGCTTCTTCGAGGTAGTGGGTTGTCAACATGATGGTGTGGCCTTCACGGTTCAGTCGGGAAATAAACTCCCAGAGACTGCGACGTAGATCGACATCTACACCCGCGGTTGGCTCATCCAGCACAATGACAGGTGGACGATGGACAAGTGCTTGTGCCACCAATACGCGACGCTTCATCCCGCCAGAAAGCGCACGCATGTTTTCATCAGCCTTGTCTGAGAGGCCAAGGTTCGCAAGAATCTCGTCGATCCAATCATCATTTTTCCGAAAACCAAAATAGCCAGATTGAATACGCAGTGTTTCTCGGACAGTAAAGAACGGGTCATAGACTAGCTCTTGCGGTACGACGCCAAGTGAGCGACGGGCAGCCTGATAGTCTGTGACCACATCATGACCACAAACGCTTGCTTGGCCGGTACTTGCGCGACACAGCCCAGCGAGCACTGAAATTAGGGTGGTTTTACCTGCGCCGTTTGGGCCTAGCAAACCAAAAAACTCTCCGTGTTCGATGGTGAGTGACACATCGTTCAGCGCTTGAAAGCCTGGGCGGTCAGATTTTTTAAATAATCCGGCCCAACCGCTGGCGCGCGGAGGGAAAATTTTTGAAACGTGTTCGAGCGAGACGGCAGACATAATGTTTATTGGGCTCGTTTGTTCAGTGCGGCGATCAACCCGTCTATACCGTTCTGATTAATCTGTTGCGTAAATTGGTTGCGATAATTTTCAATTAGCCACACATTTTCGACATTGATATCGTAGATTTTCCAGCCTTGAGGCGTTTTTTCAAGACGATAGTCAAGACTAAAGGGTTGAGAGTTTGCGTGTTGCGTCACTTGGGCTCGCACGACGACATCGTTGGCATTGGCATCGCCCCTGAACGGGAGTGTCTTGATGCTTGTTGCGTCATTCACGCTGGTCACAGCACCGCTATAGGTGCGCGCCAAAGTACCGCGAAACGCATTACTCAGGGCTATTTTTTGCTCGGCCGTTGCTTCGCGCCAATTACGGCCCGCTGCAAGGCGAGTTGTTTTTTCAAAATTAACGTATGGCAGGATCATTTCGTCCACGATCTGATTGATCCTTTTGAGATCACCCGCACGCGCGGCCGTATCATTTTTGAGTGTTGTTAAAAATTGATCTGCAATTTGTTGCACAAACTCATTAGGCGATGCCATTGGATTTGGCTTTTGTTGTGCCTGCGCGCCAACGGAGAGACCAAAAACGAGGGCCAGTATGAGATGGAAACGCACGATAAAAACTAACATTTTAATGCTCTCTTTAATTTTGAGGAGGGAGGCCGAGTGCCTTGCGATCTGCGGGTACGGCCTCAACGTCTTCGTAGCTCGGCAAGCTTTCTGCATCAGTAAGCGGACCATTGACCTGAACCGACCGACGCTTTAAATAAGCGTCTCGGATAAAGCTATAGCGATCGAGTGCAGTGCGATCAACTGTATCGCTGACCGCAAGGAGTGCTTCGCGACGCTGTACGATTTCGAGGCCATAAATTGAATTGCGGACTGCGATGTCGTGCACTTG
>CAMAYM010000097.1 GCA_945862495.1 Bordetella parapertussis
AGACATGGTCGCGAGTATCGATCGTCAAAAGAAAACCGTTCAGCTTGCTTCAGGCCAAACTGTTAAATATGACAAACTTGTCTTGTCACCTGGCATTGGTCTGATGATGGACAAGATCGAGGGTCTCGAGGCGGCAAACAAAGCGGGCGTGACACTCCAGGCATGGAAAGCAGGTGCCGAGACCACAGCCCTGCACAAGCAGATTGCAGAGATGCGTGATGGTGGTGTGTTTGCATTGAGTATTCCCCTCGCGCCTTATCGCTGCCCTCCAGGACCTTATGAGCGCGTATGCCAGGTCGCCAATTATCTTCAGAAACATAAGCCAAAATCGAAAGTCTTGGTGTTTGACGCAAACCAAGATGTGACCTCAAAGGGAAAGCTGTTTAAGGAGGCATGGGCCAAGCTTTACCCAGGCATCATTCAATATACGCCCGAGCACAATGTGACGGCTATTGATGCCAAAACACGCACGATCAAATTTGAAGTGCAAGAAGACGTCAAGGCTGATGTGTTGAATATTTTGCCACCTATGCGTGCCGGTGACTTGATTGTGAAATCAGGGCTTGCGGATGCGAATGCAAGATGGTCGAACGTGAACTTCTTAAATTTCGAATCAGTTGCTGCAAAAGACATTCATATTATTGGTGACTCGATACAAGTCGCTCCTCTAATGCCAAAGTCAGGCCATATGGCCAATCAGCATGCCAAGGTGACTGCGGCAGCAATCATCGCTGAGTTGAGTGGTTTTGCGGTTAATCCACAACCGGTATTGACCAACACGTGTTACAGCTTTGTCAATGCAACGGACGTGGTTCACGTCGCCAGCGTTCATCAATACGTGCCAGCAGAAAAGACCTTTAAGACAGTTCCTGGATCGGGCGGTTTGTCGCCTGCACCTACTGCACTTGAGGGAACGTATGCATGGGGTTGGGCCAAAAATATCTGGGCAGATAGTTTGGTTTAAAACAGTTGCTATAAAACTGCAGTCCAAAACAAAAAGCTGTCAGGCGAAAACCTGGCAGCTTTTTAATTTATGGTGCCGGAGAAAGGAATCGAACCCTCGACCTTCTCATTACAAGTGAGCTGCTCTACCAACTGAGCTACTCCGGCATTTAGACTCTCGGGTCTAAAACTTCAACAACGGACAGAATTATAAATGATTTGTAGAAAACGTTCTTGAGAGATTCGTTATTTGACGATGGAAAGCTTTGGGCGCTTATTTTCAGGTGGTTTGGGTTCGTCTGAGTCAGGCGAATCGTTCTCTTGCAAACTTGCAAGATTAGCGTTTTGGACGAGGGGAGCGGCGGAGGTCGAGGCTTCTGCTTCAAAGCCCATACCTGCACCAGTTTCGCGCGCATAGATCGCAACAATAGTCGCAATCGGCACATATAGATTCTCAGTCACACCACTAAATCTAGCCTGAAACTCAACGGCCTCGTTACCGATGACGAGGCGATTGGTCGCCAAAGCACCGATGTTGAGTGTGATTTGACCGTCACGGACATGCGCGTGAGGTACCAGAGTGTTCGCATCAACCTGCACAACAATCTGAGGTGTGTAACCATTGTCCGTACACCACTCGTGCAAAGCACGAAGCATGTACGGTTTCGTGGATGATTCAGCCATGGTGGTAGCGCTTAGCGGCGCATCACCTTTTCAGATGGTGTCAGCGCTTCGATGTAAGCCGGACGTGAAAAAATACGCTCGCCATACTTTTGGATCGGTGCAGCTGTTTTAGGCAACTCAATACCGTAGTGATCCAAGCGCCACAAGAGTGGGGCCATGGCCACGTCGAGCATCGTGAACTCTTCGCCAAGCATATATTTATTTTTGAGTAACAGAGGTGCAAGCTGCGACAGGCGATCGCGAACAGCTGCGCGCGAAATATTCAGACGCTTTTCATCACCGCGAATAGATCTGTCCTCAAGGGCGGCCACGTGAATAAACAGTTCTTTTTCAAAGTTGTACAAGAACAGTCGTGTCCGAGCACGCATCACAGGATCAGCAGGCATCAGTTGGGGGTGAGGAAAACGCTCATCGATATATTCGTTGATGATGTTTGACTCATACAGAATCAGATCACGTTCAACCAAGATAGGTACTTGGCCGTAAGGATTCATGACGGAGATGTCTTCGGGCTTGTTGTACAAGTCAATGTCACGGATTTCAAAATCCATACCTTTTTCAAACAACACAAAGCGGCAGCGATGTGAGAAAGGGCAGGTGGTGCCGGAGTAAAGGACCATCATGATGGATATCCGTCCTAAAAATAGATACTGATAGAAAAAGCAAAAAGCCAGCGTCTACGACTTGCAGACGCTGGCCCAAGTCAATAACTTACTTAACGTGTTTCCAGAACGAAGCGTTCAGGCGCCAAGCAATGAGGAAAAAGATTCCGAGAAACAATAACACCCAGACACCGATCTGTTTGCGCTTTTGCTGAATGGGTTCGGCCATCCAAGTCATAAAGCCAGTCAGATCAGCCATCTCTCGGTCATACGTCGTTGCACGCTGAGGATCCAAAGGTTTGAACTTGTGGTCAACAGAGGGCTTGCCTTTGTAATTGGCGAGCGGCTCTGCCTTAGAGGTAACATAACCCGCAGAATCATAGGTTGTCACAACACGCTCCCACCCAGCTGGTTTGTCAGCGTGTGCGGAGGTTTTCTGCGTGGTGGTAACCGTCATTTCACGTTGACCCTGACGTTCCCACAAAACATGCGGCATACCAGCGTTCGGGAAGGCTAAGTTATTCCAGCCGGTAGGCTTGCTTGTATCGCGGTAAAAGGTACGCAGATAGGTATAGATGTAGTCAGACCCTGATGGTCCGGCATTGATGGATTTGGCGCGTGCCATTAAGGACAAATCTGGTGGCGTTGCGCCAAACCATGTTTTGCCATCTTTGACAGATACAGAACCCATCATTAAGTCACCGACTTTTTCACCAGTGAACAACAAGCTTTCACGGATCTGTTGGTCAGTCAGACCGATATCCTTGAGTTTGTTGTAGCGCATAGCGGAAGCGCTGTGACAGTTTAGGCAGTAGTTCACGAATAGCTTCGCACCATTTTGGAGAGAGGCAACATCGTTGATGCGATCTGGTGCGCGCTCAAGCGGGAAGTCTCCGCCAGCGGCGGAGGCGCCAGTGCATGTGATCACTAGGGCAAGAGCACAAAGCAGCTTCTTGATCATGGTCATTCCGTAAATAAAGTTAAGCTCAATGTGCGTGGAACGTGACACGGTCAGGGACCGGTTTGAATGTTCCAAGGCGACTCCAAACAGGCATCAGCAAGAAGAAACCCAAATAAATGAGTGTTCCGATTTGCGACATCAAGTTAAAAATGTCAGTCGGTGCTTGCGTACCTAAATAGCCCAATACGATAAAGTTGACAAAGAAAATGCCGTAAAGCACTTTGTGCCAGCTTGGACGATAGCGAATCGATTTGACGGGGCTGTAATCGAGCCAGGGGAGGAAGAACAACAGAACGACTGAGCCGCCCATTGCCACCACACCCCAGAACTTTGCGTCGATTGCACGTAACAGAACGGCAACGACGATTAGCACCACTGGAACGATCAGCTTAGCAATGCCCTTGGTCTTGAAGAACATCACGATAGCAGCCAGCACGGAAGCGCCTGCTAACACCCAAGTAAAGTCATCGGTGGTGGCGCGTAGCATGGAGTAAAAAGGTGTGAAATACCAGACAGGCGCAATATGTAGCGGTGTCTTTAGCGGGTCGGCCGGTAAGAAGTTGTTGAACTCCAGGAAGTAGCCTCCCATCTCAGGGGCGAAGAGCACAATCGCCATGAAGATGATCATGAAACCGGCCAGACCAACAACGTCATGCACCGTGTAGTAAGGGTGGAAGGGGATGCCATCCAAAGGACGTCCATGCTTGTCTTTTTTGGCCTTGATGTCCACGCCATCGGGGTTGTTTGAACCCACTTCATGCAAAGCGATGATATGCGCTGCAACCAGGCCGAGTAGCACCAGAGGAATTGCAATCACGTGGAAAGCAAAGAAGCGATTAAGTGTTGCATCAGAAACGACATAGTCGCCACGAATCCAGATGGAAAGCTCAGGTCCGATAAAAGGAATGGCAGAAAACAAGTTAACAATCACCTGCGCGCCCCAGAAGGACATCTGGCCCCAAGGCAGGAGATAGCCAAAGAACGCCTCAGCCATTAGGCACAGGAAAATACCAACGCCGAAAATCCAGACGAGCTCGCGTGGCTTGCGGTAAGAGCCGTAAATGAGTGCGCGCGTCATGTGCAAATAGACCACAACAAAGAACATCGACGCGCCGGTTGAGTGCATATAGCGGATGAACCAGCCGCCCGGGACTTCGCGCATGATGTACTCAACGGACTGAAATGCGTATTGCGCATCGGGCTTGTAGTGCATGACGAGGAAAATACCCGTCACAATTTGCAGTACGAGCACCACAAGAGAGAGCGCGCCAAAAAAGTACCAAAAATTAAAATTTTTCGGTGCGTAATATTCAGATAAATGCGCTTTGTATGTAGAGGTCAGCGGGAAACGCTGATCTATCCATCCTAAAAGTCCAGTCGTTTCGACGGATTTTTCGCCAGCCATGGAATGGCTCCTTTACTTTAATCAGTGTCGCAATGTGCGATGTTAATCAAAGGCCGATCAGGCCTTGTTGTTTTCGTCAACACCGATGATGATACGGGTGTCGCTCAAGTACTGGTAGGGGGGTACTTCTAGGTTGTCAGGCGCAGGCTTGTTTTTATAAACACGACCAGCCATATCAAATGTCGAACCATGACATGGGCATAAAAAACCGCCATCCCAGTTATCGGGGAGACTAGGCTGAGGACCTGTTTGAAACTTAGGTGTCGGCGCACATCCAAGGTGCGAGCAGATCCCTACGGCTACAAACATATCGGGCTTACGCGAGCGCCATTCATTTTTGGCATATGGCGGTGTGTAGCCTGGACGGGTGGAGTTGGGGTCCGCGAGAAAGGGATCATTTTGCTTTAGTGCCGCCAACTGTTCTTTGGTGCGATGAAGCACCCAAACAGGTTTGCCGCGCCATTCAACGGTACGCATCTCGCCCAGAGGGATGGTGCTAATGTCGACTTCAACGGGCGCACCTGCAGCGCGGGCCTTTTCAGACGGCGCAAACGTGCTGACGAAGGGAACGGCTAATGCTGCTCCGGCAACACCACCTACGGCACAGGTCGTGCCAATCCAAAAGCGGCGCGAGGGGTCGGCGGGCAGGGTTTGGGGAACCGCGCCATCGTCGTCATGCACAATCGAATCCTGACTCATCTTGCTATCCTCATTACAGCCAACGCGGTCAAGCGCACACGTTGAAGTCTTGTTTACACCGAACTTGTTACAAATTTTCTAACCTCTTATTATAGCCTCACGACGAACACACTTACATCAGGGGAATCAAGAAATGAGTCAAGCAAGTGGGTTTTTAAAGGAATTTCGTGCCTTCGCGGTTCGGGGCAACATGGTAGACCTCGCAATCGGTGTAATTGTTGGGGCGGCCTTTAGCAAAATTGTGGATTCGTTGGTCAAAGACATCATTATGCCGCTCGTGAATTTTCTGGTTGGAGGGGCGATGGACTTTAGTAATAAATTTCTCGTCTTGTCTCGGCCAGCAGATTATGCCGGCCCAGAAACGTATGCGGATTTAACTAAAGCGGGTGCGACTATTTTTGCGTGGGGCAATTTCGTCACGATTGTGATTAATTTCGTTTTGCTCGCGTTTGTGATTTTTTGGATGGTCAAAGCCATTAACAAAGCACGAAGCAAAATGGATCTTGAAGCAGAAGTCGCAGCCCCTAAAATCACAGAGGATGTGTTGCTTTTACGCGAAATTCGCGACTCTTTAAAGAAATAGTCTACACGACCAAGGTTAGACGGGATTGTCGATATCGACAAAATCGACACGAATGCCAAACTCTTTTTGGATGGCATTGCCGAGTGCTTGCACGCCGTAGCGCTCAGTAGCATGGTGTCCGGCACTAATAAAGCCGACACCAGCCTCGCGTGCCAAGTGAACAGTAGGCTCAGAGATCTCGCCAGTGATAAATACTTGGGCACCGGCATCAATGGCGTGAGTCATCATGCTTTGGGCAGCGCCCGTGCACCATGCCAGTCGATGCGCAGGCATACTGGGGTCGCCAATGACTTGGGGCGTGCGACCTAAAGCGTGCTCAACTTTCGCTGCAACCTCACCAAGCGTAGTCGATCCGGGCATTTGGCCTAGCCAAATCAGGCTATTAGGTCCAATAGTTTCTTGCGAGGGGGTGAGCTGAAGCACACGCGCGAGTTGAGCATTATTTCCAAGCTCGGGGTGGGCATCAAGGGGTAGGTGAAACGCAAGTAAATTAATGTTGTTCGCCAACACGCTTGCGAGCCTAGTCTTGCGGATGCCTACGATACGCGAGTCTTCGCCTTTCCAGAACCAACCATGATGAACGAGAAGCGCATCTGCATCCCGTGCTATCGCAACATCGATCAAGGCTTGGCTTGCTGTCACACCCGTCACAATGTGTGAAATCGATGTTGTGCCTTCTACCTGTAAACCATTCGGGCAGTAGTCATTGAAGGCAGGGGTATTGAGCTTGGCGTCTAGCCAAGCACAGAGGTCGCGCGTTGCAATCGATTTCATAACGTCCCAAATGCAGCTGCAGCGATTGAGGCAGTTACCCTTGTTTGGGCAAGCCGTCTGTTGCTGTGCCTGAAGATTCTTTTGAGTCGACTGGATGCGCGACAAAAAGATTTTCGGCGTGCGTCAACAGGGGTTGACGAATCGAAGGCTGTAAATGATAAAAAACCTCTTGGAGTCGAGCCTCATCCTCATCGGCAGTGTAAAACCAGCTGACAGGCATTTTTAGAATGTCGGCAACACGACACATGAGCTGATAGTCTGGGGAGTGCTTGCCCCGCTCATACTGGTTCATTCGCGCGCTGGCAGACATGGGGTCGATTCCGGCCAATTTGCCGAGTTTTTCTTGTGACAGTCCTGCGCGAAGGCGGGCTTGTTTGAGACGGTGAGCGAGCACGGTAGTCCCTTTATGATGCTTGCAGAGAATATTTAAATAAAAAAGAAAGGGCTAAATATAAGTTAAAACTAGAAAAATTTAAGATTGTTAAATCTGACTAAGCAAAAGATATACCTTTGCAATCTCAATCACAACATATTTGTTGTAAGTAAAGCTGAGTGTCTATGGTCAAAAAAGGCGAAAAATGATGCTGGATGACACATTTATATACGCTTTTTGTACTATTTTTTGATTTTTCCTGGGCAATAGACCATAAAACTGCCCCAATTACAAATTTCAACTAGTAGAATCTTGTCCGTCAGTTTTTATTTCTTCGGGACGAGGTTTGATGCTACGAGCCAACAAAATCCCCACTTCATACAAGACGCACAAGGGGACCGCGAGCAAGAACTGGCTGACAACGTCTGGTGGGGTTACCACGGCAGCGATGATAAATGCACCGACGATGACGTAACCTCGGGATTGTTGAAGTTGAACGATCGTGACAATTCTCATCCGTACTAGCAAAATCACTGCGACCGGTACTTCAAAGGTAATGCCAAACGCTAGGAACATAGTCATCACAAAGCCAAGATATGCTTCGATATCAGGTGCAGGTGTGATGGATTCTGGTGCAAAAGAAGCAATAAAACTGAACACGGTCTTGAAAACAACAAAATAACAAAAGGCCATGCCTGCTAAAAAAAGGAGTGAACTTGAAATAATCAAGGGAAGGGCGAGCCGTTGTTCATGTCGATAAAGACCGGGGGCGACAAACGCCCAAACCTGATAAAGCACCACAGGCAGAGAAACCACAAAGGCCGCCATCATCGTCACCTTGACAGGCACCATAAAGGGCGTGATCACGCCTGTTGCGATCATGCGTGTGCCTTCGGGCAAGGAGGCGAGCATCGGAGCCGCCAAGAGGTCATAGATCACGGACGCACCGGGATACATAAAAAGCGCAATAAAAACAACAAGCATCGTGCCAACGGCACGCAAAAGTCGTGAGCGCAGTTCGATCAGGTGCGACATGAAACTCTCGCCGCCTTGGGCGGTTTCGTGCGATGTATCTTCAGTGCTCAAGATTTTGATCCGGGCGAAGTCTCTGGAGTGGCTGCACTCGCGGTGGGAATGGCTGGTGCAACGACAGTGGTGCGTACAGTATCAATCTCAAGTTGAGAAGGTTGCTGCAGAGGCGCTGATACTGGAGGCGTCGACGCGACGGTTGTCACTGAAGAGTCAGGATTTGCGAGTGGCGTGGTACCAGCGTCAGGTGTGCCAAGTGGCGTTTTCAGTTCATTGAGCGTCGACATGGTCGACTGTTCAAATGCGTCGAGAGGCTGACGCAAGGCCGACTCAGTATTTTGCAGGCCTGATTGCACGCTTTGAGCGGCATCTTGCATCTGTTCTTTGAGTTTGCGCAACTCATCGAGCTCGACCTCGCGATTGATGTCTGACTTGACATCATTAACGTAACGCTGCGCACGTCCCACGAGGTGTCCGATTGTGCGAGCAACCTTGGGTAAACGTTCGGGGCCAATCACGACAAGCGCGATCACCCCGATGACGAGTAGCTCGGTGAAGCTGATGTCAAACATGGCGAGAACAGGGCCGGAAAAACGCAGCTAAAAGGAAAACAAACAAGGCTTTCAATGTGTGTTGGTCTTTTCTTTAGCTTGCACATCAATCGTTTCGTTTGATGCAACACGTTGCGCAGGTGCAGCTTCGGCGGCCGGCGGGGTCGCGTCAGCTTCTTTTGCGTTAGGGTCTTTCATCCCTTCTTTGAAACCTTTGATCGCACCACCAAGATCCGCACCAATATTGCGGATCTTTTTGGTACCAAAAACTAAGGCAACAATCGCTAAAACAATTAACCAATGCCAGATACTAAATGCGCCCATGACGGCTCTCCGAATTAGGCAACGGTGGGTGCAGGTCCTTTCCAAGGACGATTACCACCGTAAATATGAAAATGAAGGTGCAAAACCTCTTGACCGCCCTCGACGCCGGAGTTGGCCATGAGGCGAAAGCCGCCTGATGGTCCAGGATTACATCCATTGTCGAGTGCAAGTTGAGGTACCTTGGATAGCATTCTACCTAACCAAACGCTATCTTCGGGAATAATCTCTTGCATTGAGGCAATATGCCGTTTGGGGATCATCAGCAAATGGACCGGCGCGGCGGGGTTGATGTCATGAAATACCATGCAATCTTCGTCCTCGTAGACAATTTTTGCTGGTAGCTCGTGCCGTACGATCTTGCAAAATATGCAGTGTTCACTCATGAAGTCTTTATGTCCTCAAGGGGTTTTTAGGCGTGAAGCTTTTTCTTGCAGTCCAGAGATGCCTTCGCGACGCGCTAGCTCTGCCATGACTTGCTCCGGACGGAGTCCATTTTCAGTCAATACAACTAAACAGTGAAACCAGAGATCCGCCATTTCGGACACGATGCGCTCTGGCTGCTGATCTTTGGCGGCCATGA
>CAMAYM010000098.1 GCA_945862495.1 Bordetella parapertussis
AAGCAAAGGTGGAGATGCCTATCGCAATCTGCGTCGGGCTCAACACCAATTACGTCTGCAAGGTGCGGACAAAGCGCGCGTACCCCAGAACCAACTCCAAGAAGAACGTACATCTGTGCGAAAACTCTGGCAGTCGGTATTAGGTTTGGGCATGAAGGAAGATTGAAACAGGGTTGTTTCACGTCTAAAATGGTGTTTCTTTATTTCAAATGCGATCTAGCACTGTGAAAGACGCTCTTCGTCCCTCCTTGACGCTACCCGATGGCCGCTCAAAGGTCTTATTGCACTCTTGCTGCGCGCCTTGCTCAGGTGAGGTGATGGAAGCCATGCTCGTGGCGGGCATTCAATACGACATTTTCTTTTACAACCCCAATATTCATCCGGTCAAAGAATACGAAATTAGAAAAAACGAAAATATCCGCTTCGCTGAAAAACATGGCATTGGTTTTATCGATGCCGACTACGACGTCGATAACTGGTTTGAGCGCATCAAAGGTCTTGAAAATGAACCCGAGCGCGGTGAGCGTTGTACGCAGTGTTTTGATATGCGGTTCGAGAGGACAGCGCTTTACGCTGCCGAACATGGTTACGACACGATCACCAGCTCACTCGGCATTTCGCGCTGGAAAGACATGAATCAGATCAACGGTTCTGGTGAACGCGCCGCTGCGCGCTATGACAACATGCTTTACTGGACATACAACTGGCGCAAGCATGGCGGCTCAGCCCGCATGATCGAGATCAGTAAACGCGAGGAGTTTTACCAGCAAGAGTATTGCGGCTGCGTCTACTCATTGCGGGACACCAATCGGCACCGCCGCTCCCAAGGCCGCGATCGCATCGCAATTGGGGTGAAATTTTATGGGCGAGAAGAAATACTCTGACCACTGCACCCATCAACATTCTGGCAGCGGGCACTTGGCTAAACAATATCTAGGCAAACAGGATTGCGACGAGATGAATCGCAAAGAGTGACTGAATCCGAGTAAGCAAGCGGCCTCTATCTCGTCAATATCAGTCGCGATTTTTGGGCCAGCCAAGCGGCGCAGCCCATCCTGTGTAGACCTTGGGCAGAGGCGTTGCATAGTCACCGTGTTTACTCGTCCCCAATCCTAACGCACTAAGCGCCTCTGCAAACTTGACTGCAACAGCCACACCATCAATGACTGGCACACCAAGCCGCTGTGTCAACGTATGGCAAAGCGTTGTCATGCCAGCGCAACCAAGCACGATGGCACCGCTTCGATCTCGACTCAGCGCCTCGCGAGCAGCCTGTTCGATTTGGCTAATGATTGCTTCTCCACCATCTTCTAGATCCAACACCGCAATGTCAGTGCCATGCACGCCTCGACATTGATGTTCAAAACCGTAGCGCTGGACCAAGCGTTCCGCAATGATGCATGTTCGCGTCATCGTGGTTACAACAGAAAATCCGGTTGCAAGCATACTGGCAGCATGAAACGCCGCTTCAGCGATTCCGAGGACGGGCGCAGATGTTGCCTCTCTGGCAGCCTCCAGACCTGGATCTCCAAAACACGCCAGCACCACAGCATCAGGCCCCCAAGCAGAAGCCAGCTTGACTTGTTCCGCGACGCCTGCAGCAGCAAAAGCCTCGTCGAAATGCCCTTCAATCGATAAAGGACCGAAAGTCGGTTGCGTTGCAACAATCTCAGTATTGGGGCTGGCGACGGCCTGTGCACTTTGGGCGATCGCAGCAGTCATGGCTGAGGACGTATTAGGGTTTATGAGAAGTAGTTTCATCGTGTTTTATTGGTTTACCTTAGTTACTATTGAAACAAATCGCTTGCACCAAACTGGATAAAAATGCCCCAAAATGATTCAAAGGCACCAGTATGTGACATTCGATAGTAAAGCGCTGTCCCATGCCAAATTTATAAAATTTTAAAGGCTTAGCATGGCATGTTTTTTGCTTTGATAAAAAAACGTATTTCAATACGTAAAACGTACCACCTAGTCATACCTCGGTCACGTTGGCTCAAACAAGTTGGAGACAGACAACTTAGACCGGTTTTAAAGTATCAGATTTGCAGCAACACCTGTTAGTACTATTTTTACAACCGAATTAATGGAGATTCCATGAAACAACACGCGTTGATTTCCCGCCTTGTGGGCAAACCACTCGGTCTGACCGTTTTATCCGCTGCGCTCGCCTTGGGTGCTGCCACTTCTGCATCCGCTCAAGAAAAAGTGTTGCGCATCGGCATGACAGCTGCTGATATTCCTCGCACACTGGGTCAGCCTGATCAAGGCTTTGAGGGCAATCGTTTCACCGGCATCCCCATGTACGACTCGCTGACACAGTGGGACCTCTCTAAGGCAGACGTACCGAGTGCAGTGATTCCTGGCTTGGCAACGTCTTGGGAAGTAAATGCCAATGACAAAACCAAGTGGGTCTTTAAATTACGTCCTGGTATCAAGTTTCATGACGGCTCGCCTGTGAACGCTGACGCAATTGTCTGGAACGTCCAAAAGGTGCTTGACAAAGACGCCCCACAGTTTGACGCCTCGCAAGTTGGTGTGACCGCTTCACGCATGCCGACACTGCGCAGTGCGAAAAAAATTGATGATCTGACTGTCGAGTTGACCTCCAGCGAACCCGATGCGTTTCTACCGATCAACCTAACCAACCTGTTTATCGCCTCACCTGCCCAGTGGAACAAAAAGCTTGCCGCCGTGCCAGCTTCTGTAACCAATTCCGCCGAGCGCTCAAAGCAAGCATGGGCAGCCTTTGCAGCTGACGCTTCGGGCAGCGGTCCCTTCAAAATGGCACGCTTTGTTCCGCGTGAGCGCCTTGAAATGGTCGCCAACAAAGACTATTGGGATCCCAAGCGCAAGCCAAAGATCGACCGTGTTGTTTTGCTGCCCATTCCTGAGGCCAATGCTCGCACAGCCGCTCTGCTGTCCGGACAAGTGGACTGGATTGAAGCGCCCGCACCAGATGCCATGCCTCAAATCAAGCAGCGTGGCTTTGAGATTTACAGCAACCCGCAGCCACACGTCTGGCCATGGCAGCTCTCATTTGCTGAAGGCTCACCTTGGCTCGACAAGCGTGTGCGCCAAGCTGCCAACCTCTGTGTGGACCGCGAAGGTCTCAAGACATTGCTCGGCGGCATCATGGGTATTCCAAAAGGCACAATGGCGCCTGATCACCCATGGTTTGGTAAGCCTTCTTTTGACGTAAAATACGATCCAAAAGCTGCACAAAAACTGATGGCAGACGCAGGCTTTTCAGCTGCTAAGCCTTTGAAAGTTAAGGTTCAGATCTCTGCCTCAGGCTCTGGTCAGATGCAACCACTGCCAATGAACGAATTCGTTCAAGAATCGCTCAAAAAGTGCTTCTTTAACGTTGAGTTTGACGTTATCGAGTGGAATACATTGTTCAATAACTGGCGCAAAGGTGCCAAGGATCCTTCAGCTAACGGCGCAAATGCGACAAACGTCAGCTTTTCAGCGATGGATCCATTCTTTGGCATGGTGCGCTTCAGCAGCAAAGGCACTTTCCCACCTGTATCAAACAACTGGGGTTACTACAATAACCCAGAAGTCGAAGCACTCGTGTCCAAAGCACGCACAACCTTTGATGCAAAAGAGCGTGACGCGGCACTTGCCAACCTTCATACACAAATCGTCAACGATGTACCTTTCGTCTGGATCGCCCATGACGCAGGTCCACGCGCGATGAGTAAGAAGGTCAAAGATGTTGTGCAACCACAAAACTGGTTTATCGACATTGCGACAATGAACATGCAGTAAAGCTGTCCAGGCTCGTCACATCTTTTTTGATGTGACGAGTTTTTTTTTGTTTGTATGAAAATCGCTGTTTCGACTCACAACCCTTTTTCTGAGACCTCCTCTAATGTTAAGTTTTCTTCTGAGGCGTCTGATTTACACCCTCCCAATCATGGTAGGCGTAGCACTCGTCTGTTTCTCTCTCGTTCATCTGGCGCCCGGCGACCCACTCATGGCGATTTTGCCTCCAGATGCCTCGCAAGACTTGCGAGATCAACTCATGGAGCTGTACGGTTTCAACCGTTCCTATCCAGAACAATTTTTTCACTGGGTTGCACGTGCTGTCCAAGGCGACCTCGGTACTTCAATCGCAACCAATCGTCCTGTCACGGATGAGGTGTTGAAGGCGGTGAATAACACCTTGCGCCTCGCAGTATTCGCGACAATCATCGGCTTTATTTTTGGCAGTTTGTTTGGCTTTGTAGCCGGCTATTTCCAAAACTCCTGGGTGGATAAAGCTGCGTCACTGACTTCAGTCCTGGGCGTGAGTGTGCCCCACTACTGGCTTGGCATGGTGATGGTTATCATTTTCAGCTCAACCTTAATGTGGCTCCCCCCTGGTGGTGCTGGACCCGGTGGCTCCGCAGACTGGGTCTGGAATTGGGAGCATATGAAGCACTTGATTCTGCCAGCGGTCACGATGAGCGTCATTCCAATGGGGATTATCGCTCGTACAGTTCGTGCGCTGGTGGCTGACATCCTTGCCCAAGAATTTATTGTCGGACTTCGTGCAAAAGGCATGACCAACGTTGGGATATTTATGCACGTGGTCAAGAACTCCGCACCCACCGCTTTAGCTGTGATGGGCTTGCAGCTTGGTTATTTATTGGGGGGTTCGATTCTGATTGAAACCGTGTTTTCCTGGCCAGGCACAGGATTTTTGCTAAACGCCGCAATTTTTCAGCGCGACCTCCCCTTGCTGCAAGGAACGATTCTTGTGCTTGCGATGTTTTTCGTTGTACTCAACATGATCGTAGACGTCATTCAGACCCTGCTCGATCCACGCATCGCGCGTAGCTAAGGAACAGGGAATACACATGCTTAATATCACTGTTGATCCTTCTAAAGTTCCGGCCGTTGTCATGGAGAGATCCACGGGCTACTGGAAAAACGTTGGCCAGCGCTTTATGCGCGACAAAGTCGCAATTGCTGCAGGGATTGTCATACTGATACTGCTCATCATGGCGGTCTTTGGTCCATGGCTCGTGCCACACGATCCGTTTCAATCCTCCATCATGAAACGACTCAAACCCATCGGTTTTCCAGATCATCTTCTGGGTACGGATGAGCTAGGACGCGACATGTTGAGTCGCCTCGTGATTGGCACCAAACTCTCGCTATTCATGGGCATCACCCCTGTGATTCTGGCGTTTTGTATTGGTTCCGTCATCGGCTTGGTGGCAGGCTACGCGGGTGGCAAAATCAACACCGTCATCATGCGTACGATTGATGTGTTTTATGCCTTTCCCTCCGTGCTGCTGGCCATTGCCTTGTCTGGCGTATTGGGTGCGGGTATTACCAACTCATTGATCTCGCTGACCATCGTCTTTATTCCCCCAATCGCTCGGGTTGCTGAAAGCGTGACCACGCAAATCAGGGGTCGAGACTTTGTCGATGCCGCGCGTGCCTCTGGTGCAAATGCTTTCACGATTGTGCGCGTACACGTGTTGGGTAACGTGCTGGGTCCGATCTTTGTCTATGCCACAAGCTTGATCGCTGTTTCAATGATTTTGGCCTCAGGTCTAAGCTTTCTCGGCTTAGGCGTGAAACCACCTGAGCCCGAATGGGGCCTGATGCTCAATACGCTTCGGACCGCGATTTACGTCCAGCCATGGATCGCCGCCCTACCTGGTGTGATGATTTTTGTAACCTCGATTGCGTTCAACCTGCTCTCGGATGGCCTACGTACTGCCATGGAGATCAAGAACTAATGAATACGACTGTGAACAATCAAACAGATATCGGTGGTCAGGGACAGCCCCTCCTGATGGTCAAAAACTTGATCAAACACTTTGCCCTCAAAAAAGATATGTTGGGTCGAGGCGGTGGTGTGGTCCGTGCGGTCGATGGCATTGATTTTATGGTGCGCAAAGGTGAAACACTTGGTGTAGTCGGAGAATCTGGCTGTGGCAAATCAACAACTGCACGCTTGTTGATGAATCTGATCACGCCCGATAATGGCGACATCATTTTTGACGGTATGTCCGTCGGCGGTCGAGATCTGTCTCTCAAGGAGTTTCGTCGCCAGGCTCAGATGGTGTTTCAGGACAGCTATGCCTCGCTGAATCCACGACTGACGATTGAAGACTCCATTGCCTTTGCACCGCAAGTGCACGGTGTGTCCAAGGACGAGTCGATCGAGCGCGCACGCGATTTGCTAAGACGCGTTGGCCTCGATCCGGTGCGTTTTGCTGAACGCTACCCGCATGAGCTGTCCGGTGGTCAACGCCAACGCGTCAATATTGCGCGTGCCTTAGCCTTGCAATCCCGTTTGATCATTTTGGATGAAGCGGTCTCCGCGCTTGACAAGTCGGTTGAAGCTCAAGTGTTGAACTTGCTACTCGATCTAAAAGAAGACTTTGGTCTGACGTATGTCTTTATCAGCCATGATTTGAATGTCGTGCGCTACATCTCAGATCGCGTGATGGTGATGTACCTGGGACAAGTGGTGGAGATTGGTGACTGCGAAACGCTTTTCGAATCTCCCCAGCACCCCTATACAAAAGCACTGCTTTCGTCTGTGCCGTCCATGGACCCGGATAACCGTACCGAAGAGCCTCCGCTTGCCGGTGATCCACCCAACCCGATCAATCCCCCTTCTGGCTGTCGTTTTCACACACGATGCGTACATGCGCAAGCAGTATGCTCAGAGAAAATGCCTCCGCTTGCGACGGCAAAAGATGGGCATGGCGTCGCCTGCCTCATGCACGTCGTCAACAGTGGTCACACTGAAGCGCCCACAGCCGCTCAGGAGGCCGCATGACCACGCAAAGCAGCACTACGATGACTCAAGAAAAACCATTTATCGATATCCGCGATTTGACTGTCACGTTTACTGGCGGTCGCAAACCGGTCCGGGCAGTTTCGGGCGTGAGTTTGTCAGTTAAACGCGGTGAGGTTGTTGCGTTGATTGGCGAGTCGGGCTCAGGAAAAAGCGTGACACTTCGTTCGATGTTGAGACTACACAATCCAGACAAGTCAAAACTAGAAGGTCAAATCTTGGTCGGCAATCAAGACGTTGTCAAATTATCCAACGCAGAGCTTTCAAGTTTTAGAGGCAAAGTCGCCTCGATGATTTTTCAAGAGCCATTACTGGCTCTTGATCCTGTCTACACCGTGGGCGAACAAATCATCGAAGCCATTTTGCGCCATGAGCCCATCGGCAAAGAGGCGGCTCGGGCGAGAGCATTGTCGCTGTTTGAGCGCGTACGCATTCCTAGTCCAGAGCGTCGCTTGGATGCGTATCCGCATGAAATGTCAGGCGGTATGCGACAGCGTGCCATGATTTCTTTGGCACTCGCGAGCCATCCTCAGCTTTTGCTCGCGGATGAGCCCACGACGGCACTGGATGCCACCGTACAGATTCAGATTTTGCTGCTGCTGCGCGAGCTCCAGCGTGAACTCGGTTTATCGGTCATTTTTGTCACACACGACATTGGTGCAGCCGTCGAGGTGGCAGATCGTATCGCGGTGATGTATGCAGGCAGGATCGTTGAGGAAGGGACCACCAGAACCCTCATGCGCTCACCACGGCATCCTTATACCCGTGCCCTGCTCAAAAGCTTGGCGCATGGCAATGTAGCTAAAGGCACACGACTCGAAACGATACCTGGCTCTCCGCCTGATTTGAGTAATTTGCCACCTGGTTGTGTGTTTGCGGACCGCTGTAGCTTGGCACTCGATTCGTGTCGCCAAAGCGTTCCTGAGATTATCAAACTGACCCCTGATCACAGTGCACGCTGTCATCGAACGGATCAAACAGACCTAGCAGTCTGACAACTACCCGGGACTGACTCGTCAAAGTAAGAGGCCCACCCGTTAAACAGGGTGGGCCTCTTAATTAACTAGAAGCAATACGCACAAAAACTATTTATTGAAGCGTACGCTCAAAAACGAACTTACCCTCACGCCAATCGACTGGAATAACGTCTTTTGGACCAAATTTGCCCTCAAGTATCAGCTTAGCAATTGGATTTTCCAATTGTTGCTGAATCGAGCGCTTGAGCGGCCGTGCACCAAACACGGGATCAAAGCCCTCACGCGCAAGCTCAGCTAATGCGGCATCCGATACCTCTAGACGCATTTCCTGCTGTTCCATCCGTTTGGCCAACCGATTGATCTGAATACCTGCAATCTTTTCAATGTGTTGGCTTTGCAGCGCATGAAACACCACAATTTCATCTATCCGGTTTAAAAACTCAGGACGGAAATGCTGCTTGAGTTCTTCCCAGACGACTTCTTTGACTGCATCGTAAGGCTTACCCACCATTGCCTGGATATGCTGCGAACCCAAATTGGAGGTCATCACGATCACCGTATTTCGGAAATCCACCGTACGGCCCTGACCATCGGTTAGTCGCCCATCGTCCAACACTTGCAGCAAGACATTAAATACATCCGGATGCGCCTTTTCCACCTCGTCAAGCAGGACGACGCTATAGGGCTTGCGGCGAACGGCTTCGGTCAGATAACCACCCTCTTCGTAGCCCACGTAGCCTGGAGGCGCACCGATCAATCTGGCGACGGAGTGCTTTTCCATAAACTCACTCATATCGATACGGATGAGATGCTCATCAGAATCAAACATGAAATCTGCCAGCGCACGTGTCAACTCAGTCTTGCCCACTCCGGTTGGCCCTAGGAACAGAAAGGAACCATAGGGACGTGACGGATCTGACAAACCCGCACGGGAACGCCGGATGGCGTCCGCCACCAAACCAACGGCCTCGTCTTGACCAATGACGCGGTCATGCAGTCGCTCTTCCATCTTGAGCAGTTTTTCACGTTCACCCTGCATCATTTTTGAAACAGGAATGCCAGTCGCGCGCGATACAACTTCCGCAATCTCCTCCGCGCCGACTTGCGTACGCAGGAGCTTGGGACGCTCGCCCGGAGTCTTTGCCTCAGCAGAACCTTCCGCAGTTTTGAGTCTAGACTCCAGCTCTGGCAAGGTGCCGTACTGGATCTCCGCCAACTTGTCGAACTGTCCTTTACGCTGGAGTTCGGCCATTTCAGCCCGTGCACGCTCAATTTCCTCTTTGATCGATTGGGTGCCCTGCACGGCAGCTTTTTCGCTCTTCCAGATCACTTCAAAATCGTTGTACTCGCGCTGAAGCTTTTCAAGTTCTTCCTCAATAATCTGGAAACGGCGAATAGAACCCTCGTCCGTTTCTTTTTTAACAGCTTCACGTTCAATCTTTAACTGAATGATGCGACGATCGAGTTTATCCATCACTTCAGGCTTGGAGTCGATCTCCATGCGAATGCGCGAGGCTGCCTCATCAATGAGATCAATGGCCTTGTCAGGTAAGAAACGATCCGTAATGTAACGATGCGAGAGCTCTGCGGCCGCAACAATCGCTGGGTCCGTAATTTCCACACCGTGATGTAACTCATAGCGCTCTTGTAAACCGCGCAAGATCGCTATGGTC
>CAMAYM010000099.1 GCA_945862495.1 Bordetella parapertussis
CTGGTCGAACCATTCACGTGCACGTGCAGCAGCAACGTCCGCTTTGTTCTGGTGGTCTGCAAAGACGAGTTCAATTTTTTTACCGTTGATCTCACCACCTGCGTCGGCAATTGCCATGCGGGCAGCTTCAATGCCACCTGCGCCATCAATATCAGAGTAGACGCTGGCCATATCGGTCAAAAAGCCAATACGAATGACGTTGTCAGACACGTTTGCTTGTGCGGTATGACCGACAAGTCCGAGGCCTGCCATCATCAACGAAGCACTGAGGGTACGAAGTTTCATTTAATTCTCCTGGGGTTCGCTGCTTGAAAATTTTCTTGGTTATAAAAAATGTGTAATGCTTTGTTAAATCATGTTTTTACGCATTTAAAATTTCAAACGCCTAAAAGTTCAGTTAATACAGATTGTTTTTCTTTGAGGTCTTTTGCATCAAAGTGCTCGACAATTTGTCCGTGTTCCATAACATAGAAACGATCTGCCAACGGGGCTGCAAAACGGAAGTTTTGTTCGACCATCACAATGGTGTAACCCTTGGCTTTAAGCATCTTGATCATGCGGGCGAGTGCTTGAACAATGACGGGCGCTAAGCCTTCTGAAATTTCATCGAGTAAAAGTAGATTGGCACCGGTACGCAAAATGCGTGCAACGGCGAGCATTTGTTGCTCACCGCCAGACAAACGTGTGCCGGGTGAGTGTCGACGTTCCAACAGATTAGGGAACATCTCGTAAATCTCAGTCAGAGACATGCCGCTGCCCGGTACACCCACAGGGGGTGGTAACAGCAGATTTTCTTCGCAGGACAAACTCGCAAAAATACCGCGCTCTTCTGGACAATAGCCGATGCCGAGGTGCGCGATCTTGAAGGTGGCCATGTCGATGGCTTCTTGACCGTGGATACGCACAGAGCCTTTCCGGGAGCCGGTTAAGCCGAGGATTGCACGTAGCGTTGTTGTGCGCCCGGCACCATTACGCCCCAGCAAAGTCACAACCTCGCCTTTGTTGACGGTTAAGTTGACGCCATGCAGGATGTGGGACTCACCGTACCAAGCATGTAGGTTATTGATTTCGAGTGCGGCATTACTCATCCGTGTGCTCCCTCAAGTTCGCCCTCAGTGGTCCCCATGTAGGCTTCCATTACAGCAGGGTCTTTAGAGACGTGTGCGTAGTTTCCCTCGGCCAAAACCGATCCACGCGCCAAGACAGTGATGGTGTCCGCAATAGATGAAACTACATTCATGTTGTGCTCCACCATCAAAATGGTGCGACCAACGCTCACGCGTTTGATGAGTTGCGTCACACGATCAACATCCTCGTGTCCCATCCCTTGGGTGGGTTCGTCCAGCAGCATGAGTTCAGGCTCCATGGCCAGCGTGGTGGCGATTTCCAGCGCGCGCTTGCGTCCATAAGGCAGGTTGACCGTCATCTCATCGGCAAACGCACTGAGGTCGACTTGTTCCAACAGCTCCCGTGCACGCTCATTTAAGGCATTTAAACGCTTTTCGCTTTGCCAGAAATGAAAGGAAAGTCCCGTCTCGCGCTGCAAACCAATACGAACATTTTCAAGAACGGATAAATGTGGAAAAACGGCAGAGATTTGAAAAGAGCGAATAATGCCTCTGCGCGCAATGTTTGCAGGGGAGTCGCGTGTGATGTCTGTCCCGTTAAATAAGATACGTCCGCGTGTTGGCGTTAGAAATTTCGTGAGTAAGTTAAAACAAGTCGTTTTTCCAGCACCATTGGGGCCAATCAGCGCATGGATTTGACCGCGTTGAACTTGGAGAGAGACGTCATTGACCGCGATAAAACCACGAAATTCTTTGGTGAGCGTTTGCGTCTCAAGAATGATGTCTTGCATACAGCCACCTACTTAAATTGTTAAACCTTTAACTACTAAGTATGACGTAGTTTGCCTAGTTTATACAATTCGGGTTTGCCTTAGGGGGTGTTAACCCTTGGTTTTTTTTGTGTACTCACACAGGTCAGAAATCCCACATTGAGGACATTTTGGTGTGCGTGCCACGCACACGTAACGCCCGTGCAAAATTAGCCAGTGGTGGACATCGCGTTTGAACTCTTCTGCGACAAATTTTTCGAGTCCTTTTTCGACCGCGACCACGTCTTTGCCAGGCGCTATTTTTGTGCGATTAGATACTCTGAAAATGTGCGTGTCGACGGCGATGGTGGGTTGACCAAACGCGGTGTTGAGCACGACATTGGCTGTTTTGCGACCCACGCCTGGGAGTGCCTCAAGCGCTTCACGTGTTTGGGGGACCTTGCCATCATGTTGCGCGAGCAATATGCCGCACGTCGCGATGGCGTTTTTTGCTTTGTTTTTATAGAGACCAATGGTTTTGATGTAGTCCATCAGTTTTTCTTCGCCGAGCGCATAGAGTGCCTTTGGCGTCCCATAGCGAGGGAAAAACTTGCGTGTGGCAATGTTGACGGCTTTGTCAGTCGTTTGTGCCGAGAGTAAAACGGCGATCAGTAGTTGAAAGTCACTCTTGTACTCAAGCTCGGTCGTGGGGGTGGGATTGACCGCACGCAAGCGAGTAAATATTTCTCGACGTTTCTGTGGGTTCATGAGGGGGTGGCATTGCGTCGCGCGCGTGCGCGGGCAAGTGCAGCTTGAACTGCGGTTTGTTTCTCTTGGACTGCGCTCGGTGACAGCGCTGCTCGAGGCGTGGCGTGCACCGAGTGGTCCTCAGAAGGGTCCGTGTTGTCGCTTGTTCTTAAGCTTGCGGGCGTTTTGTTCACACGCAGCTGCCTGCGATCGTATCGCTCGCGTGCTTGGTCTGCATCACTGCGGGTCCACGCACGGGCGGGCGTAACATCGATCATCTCTATGCAATCCACTGGGCAGGGCGCCACGCATAAGTCGCAACCCGTACAGTCATCAGATAAGATGGTGTGCATGACTTTGGATGCGCCAAGAATGGCATCTACCGGACAGGCTTGAATGCAGAGCGTGCATCCAATGCAATATCGCTCATCAATCACAGCCACTTGGAGTGGAATGTGCATGCCACACTCTGGATCAAGCGCAAGGATTGGACGATTGAGAAGTTGGGCCAGTGCTGAAATGCCCGCCTCGCCGCCAGGTGGGCAACGATTGATAGGAGCCGAATCTTCGGCGATAGCGCGCGCATAAGGCGCGCAGCCATCAAAACCACATTTCGTGCACTGTGTTTGCGGGAGCAAACGATTGATGCGATCGGCCAACATTAGACGCGGCGAATAAATTCCGCGATTTTTGGACAAATTGTCGTGCGCCAACGGCGACCCGAGAAGATGCCGTAATGGCCGCAGTCAGGTGCAGTGAAGTGTTGCTTACGTTTGGCTGGGATACCCGAGCACAGGGTTTGTGCTGCACGCGTTTGTCCCTCACCAGAGATGTCGTCGAGCTCGCCCTCAATCGTAAACAATGCGACGGATTTGATATCGGCGGGTCGCACCAGTTGGCCATCAATTTCCCACGTACCGTTTGGCAGATCGAAATCTTGAAAGACGACGCGAATCGTATCGAGATAAAAATCTGCAGACATATCTAAGACTGCGTTGTATTCGTTATAAAAACGACGATGCATCTCAGCGTCTTCATCGTCACCTTTTAAGAGATCCAGATAAAAGTCGTAATGTGATTTGAGATGACGGTCAGGATTCATCGATAAAAAGCCAGCATGCTGTAAAAAGCCAGGATACACACGACGACCAGCGCCGGGATATTGGGCGGGAACGGTGTGAATCAGCTTTTCTTCGAACCATTTAAACGGTTTGGTGGTGGCAAGGCGGTTGACCTGCGTGGGCGAGCAACGCGGATCAATCGGGCCACCCATCATGACCATGCTGCGTGGCAGGCAAGGGTCTTTATTGGTCGCCATCAGAGAGATTGCCGCGAGCGCTGGAACAGTGGGCTGGCATACCGACATGACATGCACGTCTGGGCCGAGTTGGCGCACAAAATCCTGTACGTAACGCACATAATCATTCAATGTGAAGGCACCTTCGGACATCGGCACCATGCGCGCGTCTTTCCAGTCCGTCACATAGACTTCGTGTTCGGCGATGAGTGAGCGGACCGTGTCACGTAACAGCGTCGCATGGTGACCAGACATCGGCGCAATCAATAGTATTTTTGGTGAGGCCTTACGCACTTTTTCTGCAATATCGCGGTTGAAATAAATCAGATTGCAAAAGGGTTTAGCGGAGACATTTTCTTGGTTTACCGCGACAATTTTTCCGTTGACCTCAGTGGTGGGTAAGTCCCATTCAGGTTTTTCGTATGTTTTGCCGAGGCGATAAATCAGCTCATAGCTTGCGGCTATCTGTCTCGCCATCGGCGAGTATGCAAGCGGACTGCCAGGGAGGGAAAAAAGTTTAGACCCGACTTCTGTGAAGTGTGCAAGCGGCGACATCATGGCCCGATGCATTTCATGCAAATCATAAAGCATGCGTCATTCCCTTAATGGTCACAAGATTATGCATTATCCACCTTAAATTTGGGATTAGCGGGACTGAGCGCGTATGAATTGCTGTGCTGCAACAAAATGTCGCAAAACCACCACGCAAACAAGGGTTTACCAGTAGTTTTCTACGGCCAGGTTTCCTGCGACGCCGCGTCTTCCGGGGGCAAAGCCGCGTTCAGATAGGAGTCCGCGCATTTCAGTGACCATGGCGGGATTGCCGCAAAGCATGACCCGAGCGCGTGCGGGCTCAAGCGTGACGCCCGTGCGCTGCTCAAGTTCACCACTCACGAGTAACGTGGTCAACCGTGCGGCATCTCGCCATTGTGACGTAATAGAGGGGGATAAGTTGCAGCGAAGGGGCTCCTGTGACGTCACAGGCAGATAGATAAATTGGGCGCTTTGGTCGCCAGACCGTTGCGTGCGTGCGATGAGTTCGTCTCTGTAAGCCAGTTCGCTGGCATTGCGCACGCCATGGAGCAAGATAATGCGCTTGAAGCGTGTCCAAGTGGTGGGATCGCGCAGCATGGAGAGATAGGCGGACAGACCCGTGCCGGTCGCAAAGAGCCAGAGATCTTCGCCATCAACAAAACGTTCAAGGGTTAAAAAGCCGTACACCGTTTTGTCGATCCAGAGTGGTTCGCCAATCTGGAGTTGCGCAAGGGCTGGGCTGAATTTGCCATCTGGCACGACTACAGAATAGAACTCGAGTTCATTGGCATCCGGTCGGGAGACCATCGAATACGCGCGCCACTCATTGGGTTCAGGGGGCGTATCGGCGACTAAAGCCTCGGAATCACCCACAAAGAGCCCTAATCGGGCAAATTGACCAGGTAAAAAAGAAAAATCCGGGTCGCGCGTCACCGTGACAGAAAACAACTTGTCTGTCAGCCAACTGGTTTTAGCGAGGACGGTTTGCTGGGTATAGCGCGACATGCCTAACGCTCGAGGAGCTTGAGCTTGTCGGACATGCCGTTCCAGTTGTCCGCGTCATCAAGAGGCTTTTTAGAGCGGCTGATGCTTTGAAAGATAGGCGAGAGCTCAGCATTGAGTGCAATGAACTTCATCTGGTCTTGGGGAACGTCTTCTTCGGCAAAAATTGCATTGGCGGGGCATTCGGGAATGCAGACCGCGCAATCGATGCATTCGTCTGGGTCGATCACTAAAAAATTAGGACCTTCACGAAAACAGTCAACGGGACATACGTCCACACAGTCTGTGAACTTGCATTTAATACAGTTTTCGGTCACGACATGCGTCATGTGTTTCACCAAAGTGCAAATTAGATATACTTATTTTACCCAAAGCGGTGTCGATTGTTCGTGATACCCCTATGCAGGGGGTTGGCTGTGCTAATGTTCAAAAAAATTCTAAATAACAGCCCATGATTATTAAATCCTTGCTGGACACCGACCTCTATAAATTCACCATGATGCAGGTGGTGTTGCACCATTTTCCTGCCGCACAGGTCGAGTATCGCTACAAATGCCGGACGCCAGGTGTGAATTTGCGTCCCTATCTTGATGAGATTCGCGCCGAAATTCACAGCTTGTGCCAGCTAAGGTTTAGCGAAGATGAGCTCTCGTACTTGGGAGGATTACGCTTTATTAAAAGTGACTTTATCGACTTTTTAGGATTGTTCCACTTGCCGGAGAAGTGCATTACGGTGACGGAAGGTGTGTTGCCAGGAGAAATTGATATTCAGGTTAAGGGCTCTTGGCTCCATACGATTTTGTTTGAAATTCCAGTCTTGGCAATAGTGAACGAGGTGTACTTTCGTCGGACATGTACGAGCCCAGACTGGCAAGAGGGGCGCGAGCGACTGCAAGCGAAAATGAAACTGGTCCTTGAGGCCACGGATCTCGATGACTTCAGAGTCGCCGAATACGGCACGAGAAGGCGTTTTTCGCGCGAATGGCACGAGGAGGTCGTTGTGACGATGAAAGCCCAAATGGGTAAGCATTTTGCCGGTACTAGCAATGTCTGGTTTGCGATGCGTCATGGCGTTCTGCCGCTTGGCACAATGGCGCACGAGTATTTACAGGCCTGTCAGGCGCTTGGCCCGCGATTACGTGACTCCCAAGTCTTTGCCTTGGATGTGTGGGCCAAGGAATATCGTGGTGACCTCGGAATCGCCTTGTCAGACGTGTACGGTGTAGCGGCATTCTTGCGCGACTTTGATATGTATTTTTGTAAATTGTTTGACGGCGCGCGTCACGACTCGGGCGATCCATTTGACTGGGGCGAGCGTATGATCGCGCACTACAAAACCAATCGTGTTGACCCTCGAACGAAAACCTTGATTTTTTCAGATGGGTTAACATTTCCACGTGCGATCGAGTTGACGCGGCGCTTTGCCAATCGTTGCAAAACGGCTTTTGGTATCGGTACAAACTTAACCAATGATTTAGGCCACGAGCCGCTTCAGATTGTCATGAAAATGGTGCGCTGTAATGGTCAGCCGGTGGCCAAGGTCTCAGATGCGCCAGAAAAAACCATGTGCGACGACAAAGCGTATCTTGCGTATCTCAGGCAAGTCTTTGAACTCCCACCCGCCTAATTTGTCCAACATTTGGTGCATACAGCACCATTTATCATTTAAGGAAAAGTAATGAGCAACATTAAACGCGTCAACGTAGGTAAGCGACTTTCTGATATGGCGGTCTACAACGGCGTCGCGTATTTGGCAGGACAAGTCGCGACCGACACCACTCAAGACATCACAGGTCAGACAGCCCAAGTGCTGGCTGCGATCGACGCGTTGCTCGCTGAGGCAGGCACAGACAAAACACGCATCTTGATGGCGCAAGTGTTTGTGGCCAATATCGCTGAATACGACGGTATGAACGTGGCCTACGAGGCCTGGGTTCCAGCGGGTCATACACCGCCACGCGCCACGATCGAAGCGCGCTTAGCGGGCCCTGACTACAAAGTGGAAATTGTTGTGACGGCAGCGGTATAAGCCGAGTCTCTTTCTCTTTTTTAAACACGGTGTCGCCTGAGCAACAATCAGCAGTAGCAGCCCTCATCGTCGATATGAATGAAGACGATGGGGCTTTGTTGCGCCGAGCGGCCGAATGGTCGAATCAGTGGCTGGGTGATCAGTGCACGGCAACAGGCGAACCTCTAATTGCGCACGCGCTGGGTTCCACCAAAATACTGTCGGACATGCAGGCGGATCCTGCTACGCGCACCGCGGCATTGTTGGTGGCGACCTTAGAGGTTTCACAGCCTGATTTGAGTCAGGTTAGGCAGTTAGATGCCATTAAAGAGCAGTTCGGCTCAGAAATCTCGCGTTTAGTGCAAGGCACGCGCGAGTTACTGCGATTAAGTGGCATCGCGAGCGGTGCAAGCGATGGCGCTGATGATGCGCCGATGCAAAAAGAAATGTTACGCAAAATGTTGTTGGCGATGGCGGCTGATTTGCGCATCGTTTTGCTGAGACTGGCCTCTCGATTGCAAACCTTGCGTTGGCATGCGAACGCCAAAATTCCATGCAGTCCTGCATTCGCGCGTGAAACGCTTGATTTGTATACACCTTTGGCGAATCGTCTGGGTATTTGGCAGATCAAGTGGGAGATGGAAGATCTGGCCTTTCGTTTTACAGATCCCGCGCGTTACAAAGAAATTGCGGGCTTGCTCGAAGAAAAGCGCGCTGAGCGCGAGTTGTTCATTCATGAAACGGTTGAGCAGTTGACTGTTGCATTACAAAAAATGGGGATCGCGGCCGATGTGACGGGCAGGCCCAAACACATCTACAGCATCCATAATAAGATGCGTCAAAAAAGTCTCGATTTCAGTGCCTTGTTTGATGTGCGCGCGGTGCGGATTATTGTTCAAACCGAGCGTGACTGTTACAACGCGCTTGGGTTAGTGCACGAGCGCTGGGTACCCATGGCCGATGAGTTTGATGATTATATTTCTCGTCCTAAGCCCAACGGATATCGTTCCTTGCATACCGTCGTGGCCGATGCCGATGGTCGTCCTTTCGAGGTCCAGATTCGTACGCGTACGATGCATGAGTTTGCAGAGTTAGGGATGGCTGCGCATTGGCGCTACAAGGAGAGTCCTCGCGCAGGTGCGGCAGAAAACGCAGTGGCAGCGGACCAATATGATCGCCAGCTTGCCTGGATGCGGCAGTTACTGGCATGGAATACTGAAGCCGCCCAACACCCTGGTGGCACGGGTAAAAATGTTGCGACAGCATTGGCCTCAGAGGCCATCACAGATAGGCGCTCTGCTGGAGGCATAGCAAAACCAGCAGAGGAACGGATCTACGTTCTGTCTCCGCAGGCACGCGTGCTGGAGCTTCCTGCCGGGTCAACGGCGGTTGATTTTGCGTATCTTTTACACACCGATCTGGGGCATCGTTGTCGTGGCGCGCGTATCGATGGTCAATTGGTGCCACTTCAGACGCAATTGCATACAGGGCAGACTGTTGAAATTGTGACGACGAAGTCAGGGGGGCCGTCGCGTGATTGGCTCAACCCTCAGCTTGGTTTTCTCGCGAGTCCGCGTTCCCGTGCCAAAGTGCGTGCCTGGTTTAACGCAATTGAATTGCAACAACGGATCACGCAAGGCCAGGCGCTGGTTGAAAAAGAACTGCAGCGCTTGGGCAAGACTGCAATCAATCTAGAGCAGTTGGCGCAGCAGCTTGGCTTTGCCCATGCGGATGATTTGTACGTTGCAGCGGCGAAAGAGGAATTCAGTTTGCGTCAGATTGACGCCGTGTTTCAGCCTGCAGCCTCAGAAGTTGAGCCGAGCCTTGAGTCAATGCTTGTCCACACTTCGCGTGCTGATCGCGGAGTTGTTGGTGGAAAAAGCGGCGTCTTGGTGGTGGGCGTTGATTCCTTGTTAACGCAGCTGGCGAGGTGTTGCCGTCCTGCGCCACCGGATGCGATTGCGGGATTCGTCACTCGAGGAAGGGGTGTTTCAATTCATCGTGCTGATTGCGCAAGTT
>CAMAYM010000100.1 GCA_945862495.1 Bordetella parapertussis
CCCCTCAGGCAAATGCTCAATAAACTGGTCCATTTGCGCTGCGCGCGCAGCCGCCTGCACCTCTTGCTCGGTCGCACCGGGACGACCATAGGCGATGTTGTAGCCAATCGTGTCGTTAAATAAAACCGTGTCTTGTGGAACGATCCCCAGCGCTTGACGCAAACTACTTTGTTGCACGGCGCGCAAATCCTGACCGTCTAACAAAATGCGACCGTGCTGCACGTCGTAAAAACGAAACAACAAACGCGCCAAGGTGCTCTTGCCTGCTCCGCTTCGCCCCACGACCGCTGTCGTCGTACCCGCTGGAATCACAAAGCTCACGTCATGCAAAATTTCGCGATTGGACTCGTAATGAAACGACACGTTCTCAAACCGAACCTCTGGGCCATTGGTCTGATCCGCAATCAGCAAAGCAGGCGCATTGGGTGCATCCGCAATCTCGCGATCCGACTCCAGCAAGGTAAACATCCGATCAAGATCAGTCAGCGACTGTTTAATCTCCCGATAAATCACACCCAGAAAATTCAGTGGGATATAAAGCTGAATCATCAACGTGTTGACAAGCACCAGATCACCCAGCGTCATCGAACCATCCGATACCCCCAGGGTCGCACGCCACAAAATCAGCACTAAACCCGTCGCGATAATCGCTTGTTGGCCCACATTCAATAACGATAGTGATTTTTGCGATTTGACCGCGGCCGCCTGGTATCGCAGCAAGTTTTCATCGTAGCGCTTGGCTTCAAACGACTCGTTGCCAAAGTACTTGACCGTCTCAAAGTTCAGTAAAGAGTCAATCGCCTTTTGGTTGGCGCGCGAATCCATATCGTTCATGGTACGACGCAAGTGCGTGCGCCACTCCGTCACATAAATAGTGAAAACAATATAGATCACCAAGGCGCTGAGCGTGATGCCCGCAAACCAGATGTCGTAGTTGTAGGCAAAATAGCCCAACACTAACAAAAACTCCAGCAGCGTGGGCACGATACTGTAAAGAGAAAACGATACCAAGGACTGAATCGCACGTGTGCCGCGTTCAATGTCACGACTCACACCACCTGTTTGTCTGGCAAGATGAAATCTCAGCGAGAGCGCATGCAGATGCTGAAACACCTCAAGCGCAATTTGACGCACGGCATGCTGGGTCACACGCGCAAAAAATAATTCGCGCAGCTCTGTAAAAAGTGAGGACGAAAATCTCAGTAAGCCGTACCCAATGACCAGGGCAAGCGGTACGACCAAGAGGGCACCGGGCGTATTGTTTCGTACATCCAAAGCATCGACCATGTGTTTGAGCATGATCGGAATACCGAGGTTGGCAAACTTTGCCGCGAGCAAACAGGCGACGGCAAGCGCGACCCGAAGCTTGTATTGCATCAAATAAGGCAGCAAATCACCAATAATGCGCCAGTCACTCCGCTGACGCGGGGCATTTGGACGACTGGGATCTTGCACAAAGTCGGGGGAACGGCTGCTGGAATGTCTCATCTATTGATTCTATCGCCGAAACAACTTGCACGTCCGAATAGGCCTTCGTGTATAAATTCCTTTCTGCTCACTCATCCTTGCCTCGTTATGACTGCCGCCTCCTCTACCCACTCCTCTGTTCAGCCCTTTAGCTCGGACGCACGCCGTCAACTTCAATCGAGTATTGATGCGGTGCTCAGTAAAGCCGTTGAGAGCGGTCGCATCCCGGGCGCAGCTGCTGCGGTCACGAACTTGGAGGAAACGCTGTACGAAGGTGCCTGTGGCGTTCGCGCACAAGGCCAAGAGACACCCATGACGCCAGATACCGTCATGTGGATTGCCTCGATGACCAAACCCCTTGTCGGGGCCGCCGCCATGCAACTCGTTGAACAAGGCAAACTTTCCCTGGATGACCCGATTGCCCGTGTCTTGCCGGATATCAACGCCATTCAAGTCATCACAGGCTGGGATGATGCGGGCCAGCCCGTGCTGCGACCACCCAAAACACCGATCACGCTTCGCCATCTCATGACACACACAGCGGGCTTTACCTCGGACATCTGGAGCGAAAACTCAGCCCGCTTTCTCAAGCTCAACAAATTGCCACGTGCCGGCTCAGGGCGCCGCGATGCGCTCAATATTCCGCTGTCCTTTGATCCAGGGGAGCGCTGGGAATACGGCATCAATATCGACTGGATTGGTCTCGCCATTTCTGCAGTGACCGGTATGCGCTTGGGTGAATATCTGCAAAAGAACATTACGGGCCCCCTTGGCATGCACAGCACCGGGTTTGAAATTACGCCATCGATGCGCCCGCGCATAGCCAAAGTCCACCTGCGTAATCATGACGATCAATCGCTGAGCCTGCTGGACTTTGAAGTGCCGCAGCACGCAGAGGTCGATCCCGGTGGTGGTGGGATGTACTCGACAGCGAGTGACTATCTGCGCTTTACACGCATGATGCTTAATAACGGCCGCTTCAACGGACACCAGATTCTCAAACCTGAGACCGTTGAATTGATGTCAAAGAATGCGATGGGTCCTTTGCGCGTCAAGATGCTGCACACCATCAACACAAATATGTCGCTTGACGCAGAGTTCTTTCCAGGAATAGAAAAAACCTGGGGACTGACCTTCATGATTAATGAAGCCACCGCCCCCACCGGTCGTTCTACTGGCAGTCTGGCGTGGGCGGGCTTACCGAACGCCTACTTCTGGATTGATCCCGTGCGCAACATCGCAGGGGTGTTGATGATGCAGATCTTGCCCTTTGTCGATACCTCGGCGATTAAGCTTTTTACAGACTTTGAGACGACTGTGTACCAGTCGCTTCAAGCCAAGCAAGCTTAATCGCCTTTCAGTATCCGCCCTGCACACCCAAGTTATTGACCTGGGTACCACTTTGGCAAACGTTTCTCGATAAAAGAAGCCGTACCTTCGGCGGCTTCGGCTTGCTGCCGCAAATCCGAATGCTGCTGGATCAAGTCATCAAATAAAGCATCATCCAGTAAGGAGCCAGCCACTTCCATTGTACGTATCTTGGTGGCTGAGACGGCGCCCGGTGCGTTCATCAACAAAGCATCCACGATGCGAGCACCCATAGCCTCAAGTTCCCCAAGCTTGCAAACCTCATGGACAAAACCAATCCGCAGGGCAACCTCGGGACCAAAACGCTCAGAAGACAAGGCATAACGGCGCACGTTTCGCACGCCCATTGCCTGACAAAGCTGAGGCAAAATAATGCCCGCGATCAAACCCCAACGTGCCTCTGTAATCGCAAAGATGGCGTTATCCGCCGCCACCACGATATCGCAAACGGAGGCGATGCCGGTACCACCCCCAAAACAGCCACCGTGAATCAACGCCACCGTCGGGATCGGCACGATATCCAGCCGGCGCACCGCCTCGGCAGTCAGACGAGACACCCGTACGTTTTCAGCGGGCGAGGTATGCGACACACTCGAAATCCACGCCAGATCGGCCCCTGCTTGAAAATGACGGCCGTTTCCTTTGACCACCACCACCCGCGCATCGGGCTTGGGACCTAGTAAATCGAGTGCCTCATGCAAACCTTCAATCATGTCGCCGTTGTAGGCGTTATTGACCTGCGGACGGTTTAACGTCACGGTTACTACGCCTCGGGCATCCAGATCGCACAGCACTGTGCCTTTACCGAGCTCTTTTGTCATCGCTGTTCCCTTTTTTTAAAATCGTCACGATTATTGAATATAAATCAGCTTACATCGAAACAACTGTGCCCTTAACCGACAAGACCTTGCTCCCTGGCGGCTGTTTTTCATACGGTTTGATGTACTATTTCTGAACAATCACAAGAAAATTTGATCCATTCAAACAGACGAGACAGCAGAACATTCCATGCAAACATTAGACGCCATCATCATAGGCTCTGGCTTTTCGGGTATGTATCAACTCTATAGCTTGCGCGACAAGCTTGGCATGACGGCCAAGGTCCTCGAAGCTGGGAGCGGAGTCGGAGGTACTTGGTTCTGGAATAGATATCCAGGTGCGCGGTGCGACTCCGAGAGCCACACCTACATGTATTACTTTTCCAAAGAAATCATTCAAGAATGGGAGTGGTCGGAGCGCTATCCCCAACAACCAGAAATCCTGCGTTATCTAAACTTTGTCGCGGACAAGCTCAAGCTTCGTTCGGACATCGAGTTGGATACGCGTATGTCGCAGGCCCATTTTGATGAAGCGACCAATCGTTGGCATGTCAAAACAGAAAACGGTAAGAGCTACAGCGCCAAGTTCCTCATCACTGCAGTCGGATGCCTCTCCTCGGCCAACATGCCGAAAATTAAAGGCTTGTCTGACTTTAAAGGCAAGTGGTTCCACACGGGCCAGTGGCCGCACGAAGGCGTGGACTTTACCGGCAAACGCGTCGGCGTGATCGGTACGGGTTCGACCGGCATCCAAGCCATTCCTGTGATCGCCGCAAGCGCCGGACATCTGACGGTGTTTCAACGCACACCTAATTACAGTTTGCCCGCACGCAACGCGCCGTTGACGTCTGAGTTTAAACAATACGCAAAAGAGCATTCTGAAGACATCCGCACCATCATGACCAACAACACCAATGGTCATGGCTTTTATATCGAAGACAAATCAGCACTTGATGTCGCCGAAGCCGATCGTCTGCAGGCGTATGAAAAAAAATGGGAACAGGGTGGCTTTCAGTTTCGCGCGCTCTATCGCGACATTCTGACCAGTTCAGAGGCGAACGAAACTGCGGCGAGCTTTATCCGCAACAAAATTAAACAGGTCGTAAAAAATCCTGAGGTGGCTGCGCTGTTGTCAGACATTGATCACCCGTTTGCCGCCAAGCGCCCACCCGTGGACTCGCACTACTTTGAAACCTATAACCGCGATAACGTTTCACTGGTCGACATCCGTAAAGCGCCAATCGAGTGCATTACAGAAACCGGCATTAAAACCGCCGATCAGGAATATCCTCTCGACATCATTGTGTTCGCGACAGGCTTTGATGCCATGACGGGCTCATTGGTCAAGCTCGATGTGACGGGTCGGGAGGGTCGCACGCTCAAGGAGTATTGGCATGCGGGCCCACGTACCTATTTAGGTCTGCAGATTCCTGGTTTCCCCAACTTGTTCACCATCACGGGTCCCGGCAGTCCTTCCGTGCTGTGCAATATGCCACCCGCGATCGAGCAACACGTTGAATGGATCACACGTTGCATTCAACACATGCGTGACAAGGGCCTGGCTACGATCGAGGTCTCAGAAGCCTCGGGTGATCTGTGGCAAGCCGAAGTCGATGCAGCGGCCAACGCGACCCTACTCCCAAAGGTCAAGCACTCTTGGTATCTTGGTGCGAACGTTCCTGGCAAGCCGCAAGTGTTTATGCCTTACGCGGGTGGCTTGAACCACTATCGCAATATTTGCGAAGATGTCATCCAGGACAACTATCGCGGCTTTGAGTTTCAGGCCGCGCGTTAACGTTGATTTACTTGCCGCTCTTTTCAACCCAGGTGAAGAGAGCGATCGCGATCACAATCAATGCGGCATAAATTGTCCATGCCGGCACATGCATGAGCTGAGGTAATGTCACCTTGCCAAGCTTGCCGACTGACAAAATATTGGCGCGCACCCATTCGAAAGAAAACGCGTAAAGAACCGCTCCAACAATCATCCCTGCCGCGCCGACAAGCGCATGGATACTCCCCGTGCCAATTGCGGCGACGCCCGTTCCAGGACAGTAACCGTACAACACCATACCTATTCCAAAAATTGCTGCACCAATAATAGTGCCCAACATATTGGCGTCACGGACATGCCATTTTGCCAACTCCATATTGGTCAGCGCCAGCACGCCGATACCTCCCACAATGATGGCTGGAAACATCACCTTGAGTACAGTGAAGTCTTTGAAGCGAAACTGATTCACGATCACGTTGTAGTTGGTGACCTTGCCACGCTGCAACAGCCAGCCAAATACAAACCCAAACACAACCGCCAACAGCAATGCGCTTTCACCTTTAATTGGAAACATTTTTATTCTCCTGAGTCGTTTGAACGTAAACCGCGATAAACGATTGCAGCAGTGATCGCACCCGATACAAACATCACCGCCAAAAATGTCCAACCCACCACGGCTAGTTGCAAGGACTGGGATATTCCGTTTCCGCTAGTACACCCCCCTGCCATCCGCGCGCCATACATAGCGAGCGCACCACCGATAAATGCCACAATGAAGCGTCGTGTCTTTGAAGTACCAAAACGCTCTTGCCAAACACTCGGAATAGACTCGAACTTAAAAGTGCGTGACACAAGTGCCGAGGCTAGGGCCCCAAAAAATGTACCGATTAAAAACAAAGTGCCGTAGTCCAGTTTCATCGCATTGGTTTTCCAGTAGGCATTTGCCGCTACAGTCTCTGCCCCTACGATCGGTGAAACCACACCGCCCGCGATTTGCCCGATTGAGGTCGTGATGCCTAAAGGCGCCGCGACCACGACAAACACAACCCAACTCAGAACGCCAATACCTACGCCTACGATATAGGGCGACCATCTGCCCGCAAGGCGCCCCCCTGTTTGAACCGATTGTTGTTGTGTCATGATCGTTCTCCTTTTATGACGGTATATAAAGGACTTGGTAGCGCATTAAATCAATATACTTTTTTACAATTTATTTATGGATATAATAAATTCATTGATTTTTGTGATGTTGATCTAGGTCAAATGCATGCGCTGTTTAAGCAACTTGGTGACAACCGCCACTAATGCGATAATCCCCAGTTGCACAGATATCTTTTACTCACTTCAAAATTTGAGGCTTTCCGCTCATGGCACAAGAATTGGATTTGCTAAAAATCGCCCAAGAAGAACAAAACGGCGATCTTTTCAAAATGCTCGATGGCATTTACAAGCGTTCATCGGTCAAACCCGTCGGTTGCCCTGACGCAATCATCTGGGAAGGTGGCAACGCCAAAGGTGACGTCAAACCCGTTGCACACGCATTCACCGACATGTTTGCTTTGAATGGCACGCTGATGGCACTTGACGTGCTGGGCCTGCCTTTCCTGGGCGTCCCGATGATGGCCCAGTTCCGTCACGATAGCAAACTTCAGTCACTCGAATGGTTCGGCAAGCTAGACTACACCGCGCTCAAGTGGTCGACAGCCGGTGACTTCATGGTCAACGAAGGCGGCAAAAAAGTTGTCGTAAATGGTAAGTCCGCAAACGCCCCCTTGCGTACGGCAGCAGGCGTGTATTGCAACGTGCGCCCTTACGGCGGCATCACCAGCATCCGCTTTATGCCAGGCCTGCCCTACTCGCAGGACAAAAAGAAATTCAACGTCGATCACACTACTGGCGTGATTCACTCAGAAATGAACACACCCGGCATTCGCATGGCCTATGCTGCGCGTCTGTTCTTGAAAATGGTGCACGAGACTGGTCAGATCGGCCGTGTCGCCACCAAGCCCACACAGGCTCAAGAAGACGCCATCAACGCAGGCATCATGCGCTGGTTGATGCAGGGTACCAAGTTCAAGCTCAAGCGTCAGTACACCGTTGATGCTTACGAAGAGCACCGCGCCAGCGTGGATGCCATTGTTGCCTTGCTCCCCAAGGACTTCAAAGATGGTATGGAAAACTGGACCGGCGACATTTACGAACACATTTCCGACACCAACTTCGGTTTGTTGTTGCATGACATGATTCGTCAGCGTCCTTGCATCGTGTATGCAACAGACTTGGACGGCGACCGTCTGACCGACTTGATGGCAGACGCACCTGACGTCTTGCGTGATTGGGGCCAGATTGTGCTGGACAAAGTTGGCGCCAAAGTCGACATGAAAAAACTGTGGGTGGACATGGGTTTCACCATGACCAACGGCAAAGACATGACCAGCGTGATGTATCGCGTGCATGGTGCCCCCATCTACGAACAAACACTTGGCTCAGCTGATGCCATGTTGTTGCGTTTGCTGGACGGCGACGAAACAGTCGGCGGCGAAAAGCAGCCCTACGATCCACGTATTCACTTTGTTCTGATCAACGAGGCTTACAAAGCTGCGAACCCAGACAACAAAGAGCTGGCCAAGTGGCTCGACGAGCAACTTGCAACCTTCGACAAAATCTATGCGGGCGAGCGCCCACGTTACATCGACGGTTACAAGAAACTCAAAGCTGCGATCCGTCCCTGGGGCGCATAAGTTTCTAAGCTTTAATTTCTAAGCTTTAAGAAACTAAAATAAAAAATCCCGCGAGTGTTAAAGCTCGCGGGATTTTTTTCACTTCTTCTTCACTTCTTCTTCACTTCAAACTTATTTAAAGCGCGCACGATCCAAAATTTTCTGGGCCGCGATTTGATTTCGTCCCATTGCGGCGACAGACACATTCTCGACCTTAAAGGTGCCAAGTGCTTTCAAACCAGGATTTTCAACCTTGACTGAAGGCACTGCTGGCCATTCATTGTTGCCGTCTGCAAAATAAACCTGGGCAGCATCGGTCGCCAGATACTCGAGAAACTTTTTAGCGGCCTCTGGATGTGGCGCATGTTTGGCGATCCCACCACCCGCGATATTGATATGTGTCCCGCTCGTTGCTTGATTGGGCCACAAGAAACCAACCTTGGCCATCATTGCTTGATCCTCAGGCTTGGTTGAGCGCATCATCCGCACTAAATAGTAAGAGTTTGTGAGGGCTACGCCACATTCACCCGCTGCCACGGCTTTGATCTGATCGGTATCCCCACCGCGTGGCGCACGTGCCTGGTTGGCTACCATCCCCTTGGCCCACGCTTCAGTCGCGGCCTCTCCATTGCGATCAATCATTGCACCGACCAGAGACAACATATAAGGATGTGAGCCGGAGCGGGTGCAAACCTGTCCTTTATTCACAGGATCGGCCAATTTTTCATAGGTGTTGACATCCTCAGGCTTGACGCGAGCCTTGTTGTAAACGATCACGCGGGCGCGTGTGGAATAACCCACCCACGCATTTCCACCATCATCGGCTTTTGCTCTCAAGTTCTCAGGAATACGCTCGTCTATAAAAGCGGACTTGACCGGCTGAAACATGCCGTCTTTTTCTGCACGCCAGAGTCGGGCGGCGTCCACCAATAAAATCACGTCTGCTGGGCTTTTTGCACCCTCGCTTTTCAGCCTCTCAATCAATGCATTGTCACTGGCCTCGATACGATTGATCTTGATGCCCGTTTCCTTGGTAAAGCCACCATATAGCTGCTCGTCAGTTTGATAGTGACGCGCAGAGTAGATATTGAGCTCTTTTGCAGGCGGTGCTG
>CAMAYM010000101.1 GCA_945862495.1 Bordetella parapertussis
AACCAACACCGGCTCATCGTAGCCAAAGAAATTTCTCAGGGCACACTGACTGAAACCACCATTTATCCACGCGAGCTCGTGAAAGCCGCCCTTGCCCATCACGCAGCGGCCATCATCTTGGCTCATAACCATCCTTCCGGGCTGGCAAAACCAAGTGCCGCCGACATCACCTTGACCCATCGACTCAGACAATCTCTTGCAGTCGTCGATATTGACTTTCTTGACCACCTGATTGTGGCAGGTCATCAAGTAATTTCTATCGCAGAGCTAGGCCAAATGTAACAAGACAGCCCGTAGGCTGCCTTTTCAGACAGGCTGTATATCCAAACTCAGCGCTTAGACACGCTCAAAAATGGCAGCAATCCCTTGGCCGCCACCAATACACATGGTAACCAAGGCATACCGACCACCAATACGATGCAGTTCATAGATCGCCTTAGTTGTCACGATCGCACCCGTCGCACCAATCGGGTGTCCAAGCGAAATACCGCTGCCATTAGGATTCAAACGCTGGGCATCTAACTTGAGCTCTTGCGCGACGGCACATGCCTGGGCTGCAAAAGCCTCATTCGCCTCAATGACATCCATTTGATCGACGGTGAGACCCGCACGCTTCATCACAGCCTGAGTCGCGGGTACGGGACCGATTCCCATGATCTTGGGGTCGACACCAGCATGCGCATAGGCCACCAAACGCGCCAGGGGTTTTGCGCCACTTGATTTCACGGCTTCGCCACTCATCATCAGCACTGCAGCAGCGCCATCATTAATGCCAGAGGCATTACCCGCTGTCACGGTGCCGTTTTCTTTGACAAATACGGCCCGCAAGGCTGCCATACCCTCTAGGGAAATGTCGCGACGTGGGTGTTCGTCGAACTTGAACTCGACTTCACCTTTACGCGTTTTAATCACGACCGGCACAATCTGATCGTTAAAACGACCCTCGTCTTGCGCCAATGCGGCGCGACGATGCGACTCTACCGCCAACGCATCTTGCGCTGCGCGCGAAATACCAAACTGCTTAGCAACCGCCTCAGCCGTGATACCCATGTGGGTGCGATCAAAGGGATCTGTCAACGCACCAACCATCATATCGATAATCGTCGTATCACCCATACGCGCGCCAAAGCGCTGCGTCTGCGACAAATAACCAGCACGACTCATGGACTCGGCCCCACCACCAATCGCCATTTCGGTGTCGCCGAGCAAAATCGACTGCGCACTAGAAATAATGGCTTGCAAACCCGAACCGCACAAACGGTTCACGTTAAATGCTGCGCAGGTTTGGGGCAGTCCGGCATTTAAGGCCACCACGCGCGACAGGTACATATCGCGCGCTTCTGTATTGACGACATGACCAAAGGCCAAGTGACCGACCTCTTTTCCGTCCACACCAGAGCGGTGCAACACCGCTTTGACGACTGTGGTACCTAGGTCAATCGGCGCGACATCCTTGAGACCGCCGCCAAAGTCACCTACTGCAGTTCTCGCTGCACCGGTTATAAATACTTCACGCATCGCATGCTCCTTAGACAGTAAAAAGTTGGGCAACAGGCGGCAAATGACATTGCATCCTGCTAATAAAAAAGTATGATCAAGCTTATCGCTACAAGCATAACCCGCCTAGACGTCACGAGACACCCATGCGCATTCCCTATTCGATTCTCGACCTGTCCCCCATTCCACAGGGGTTTACGGCGGCCGATGCCCTGCAAAACTCTCGGGACCTCGCGCAACACGCCGAAAAATGGGGCTACACCCGCTTTTGGCTGGCTGAACACCACAATATGACGGGAAACGCGAGCTCTGCGACCGCTGTCATCATTGCCTATGTCGCGGGCGGAACCACGCGTATTCGGGTCGGATCAGGAGGCGTCATGCTGCCTAACCACGCCCCGCTCGTCATTGCTGAACAGTTCGGCACCTTGGCCTCTCTGTTTCCTGACCGTATTGATCTTGGGCTAGGACGTGCGCCCGGCACGGACCAAATGACTGCGCGTGCCCTCAGGCGAGACCTGCTGGGCAATTCCGACCAGTTTCCACAAGATGTTCAAGAACTACAGCACTATTTTGGCGAAGTACAACCTGGTCAAGCGGTCAAAGCCATTCCTGGCGCAGGTTTGCACGTCCCAATCTGGATTTTGGGCTCCAGCATGTATGGCGCGCAGTTGGCAGCCCACTTTGGCCTGCCCTACGCATTTGCTTCACACTTTGCCCCCGACTACTTGCTCGATGCGATGCGTGCCTACAAAGGCCTCTTTAAGCCTTCGGCGCAGCAAAGCAACGCGCACGCCATGGTCGGCGTCAACGTGATTGCCGCAGATACAGACGAAGAGGCAAAGTATCTCTTTACGACGCATCAGCAGCACGCCACACGCATGCGTCGCAATACGCGCGGCCAGCTTCCGCCCCCAATCGATGACATCGAGACTTTTTGGACGCCGCACGAAAAGATTTCAGTCAATGAGCAGCTAGCCTGCTCTGTAGTGGGCAACCCAGAGACTGTCCGTCAAGGCTTGCAACGCTTGGTCGAAAAAACAGGTGCCAATGAACTCATGATCACGGGTCAGATTTTCGATCACCAGGCGCGTCTGCACTCTTTCGAAATTGCGGCACAAGCCGCGCAAGCCGTTGAAATATCGACGGCGCTTGCTGCCTAAATTGATTTACTTTTCCGCGTAAATATACGCACGCCGCCAAGGATAAGCTTGGTCGGCGGGGTGATCGAGTTCATCAGCTCGACCGGTTGGCGAATGCTGTGCCAGGATTTGATGCAACGCCATCCAACCACGTTCAAACCCTTTGGCACAACCCGCCAGATACATGCGATAGGCCCTGAGTGCGCGCTCACCCTGCTCGCCCTGCTGAACCGTTAAGACCTTTGCAGCTTCATCGAGTCTGGCCTCAAGCGCATCACTCCATGCCCACAGCGTCCGCGCATAATGCGGTCTCAGATTCTCAACATCAAGCGCCTCAAGCCCGCCCTCACCCAGTTCGGTGATCACGTCACCAATATGGACGAGCTCACCACCGGGGAAGATATATTTTTCAATAAAATCACCCATGCCATAGCCGAGTTGGTCGTTGTGACACCCACCCGCAGTAATGCCATGATTCAAAATCAAACCGCCTGGTCGCAAGAGCAGCCGGAGTCGCTGAAAATAGTCTTTCAGCTGCGCGCGTCCCACATGCTCAAACATGCCAACCGAAGCAATCTTATCGAAGGCTTGCGCGGGGTCGAGCTTGCGATAATCTAGTAATTGGACACGAACACGACCGGCCAGCCCCTTTTCCTCAATCAACCGCGAAACATAGGCATGTTGATTGCGAGACAAAGTGATACCCGTTGCATCGACCCCGTAATGCTCAGCAGCCCATAGCAACAAACCGCCCCATCCCGCACCTACGTCTAGAAAACGCTCCCCAGCCGAAAGACGCAACTTTCTGCAAATAAAGTCAAGTTTGGCTTCCTGCGCCTGTGCAAGCGTCATGGATGGTTGTTCATAATAGGCGCATGAGTAGACTCTGCGTGGATCGAGCCACAATCCATAAAAATCATCAGATAAGTCGTAGTGAAACTCAATTTGTTGCGCATCGCGCTCGATCGAATGCCGCCAAACGGACATCACACGAGCAATCACGCCCGTCAGCCAACCCTTCCGCGCTGCATCCAAGGGAGAACCTGGCAAAATTGAAGCGGCAACCGTCATGATGTCTCGCATTGAGCCGCGCACGTCACACAGTCCCTCTACGTAGTCTTGGCCAATCAAGCCCACCTGACCCGTGACGAGATGAGCCAGTGCCTTGTTTTGTTTGGTCACGAGCGTCACGGGCGCATCCCTCGGACCCAGCTGTGTGCCATCGGGCAACACCAAACCAAGACCCGTGGGTAAATTACCTAGCTTTTTTTGATTGTTGCGATCAATGAATTCACGTAGTGGCCTCATGCGTCAACCGGACAGTTTCACTTTATCTGAAATCAGACACCTTGAAAATACCTTGAATTGACTGAAAAGTATCACCGTTTACACCTATAATTTTGTGCCATGTCTCTGCGTGATACAGTCATTAAAAGCAGACGTTTTGTTCTTGCAGGCTGCGTTGGCATCCACCCTCCCTTTAGAGCCTACACCAAATCATGCGCACCAGACTTGCCGCAATGGGATTACCTGGCTGGCTCATCTTGATGGGTGCGCTCACTGCGATCGGCCCGCTTTCCATCGACATGTACTTGCCTGCGTTTCCAGCCATTGCCAACGAACTGGGCGCACACAGCAGCGAGGTCGAACGCACTTTAGCGGCCTATCTCTTGGGCATGGCAGGCGCACAACTGATTTATGGCCCTCTAGCGGACCGTTTTGGACGTAAGCCCCCGCTTTATGGTGCTCTCATTCTCTATATTCTCGCCTCGGCAGCTTGCGCACTTGCGCCAAACGTCGAGTTCCTCACCATCAGCCGTATATTTCAGGCGATGGGCGGCGCAGCTGGCATGGTGATCCCGCGTGCCGTAGTGAGAGACCACTACAACACCCAAGAAGCCGCCCGCGCGCTTTCGATGCTGATGCTCATGATGGGCATCGCACCTATTTTGGCGCCCGTTTTGGGCGCGCAAATCCTCACTTGGGTCGGTTGGCGAGGTATTTTTGTCACTATTACCTTGTGCGGTGTTGTCTTATTGTGGACCCTGTCTAAAGTCATGGTCGAGAGTCTGTCACCTGAGCGCCAAATCAAACTGAGCTGGCGAAATATCCTCAGCACCTATGCTGGACTGCTTTTTCATCGCCGCTTCTTGGCATTTGCCTTGTCAGGTGGCTTAGCAACCGCCACGATGTTTAGCTATATCGTTGGCTCCCCACGTCTGTTTATCGAGCACTTTGGCGTTCAACCGCAGACCTATGGCCTGTTATTTGGCCTGAATGCGGCGAGCTTAATCATCGGCTCCCAAATAAGTGCCCGATTGCTAAAAACATACAGCCCCATGAAAATTCTCCCATGGGCGCTTGGCGGTCTCGTGGTGGCGGGGCTCTTTGCACTCTTTTTAGCCCTCACTGAACTGGCAACCTTACAAACCGTTATGGCTTGTTTGCTGGTCTTTATGTTTTGCTACGGTTTTGTTGGACCCAACTCAGCCGCCTTGGCGCTTGCGGATCAAGGGCATCAGCTCGGCTCGGCTTCTGCCATGATGGGCACGCTTTCGATTTCCTGCGGTGCCCTCGCCGGGTTTCTGGTCAGTCTGATGCACGTCTCGGGTCCACTTCCCCTGGCAATTATGATGGCAGGATGCACAACTTTGGCATACCTGACTGGCGGGATTGCCCGCCGTGCATATCGAGCGCAAGCCTAGCAGATGCCTGTCGGGTTGATTAAATGCTTGATTTCGTATTAGAATGTCAGACTTGATGTCAAAATCTGAACCAACAAAATAGGTGTAGCCATGGCACGTGTATGCCAAGTGACCGGAAAAAAGCCCATGGTGGGCAACAATGTTTCACACGCGAACAACAAAACAAAGCGTCGTTTTCTGCCTAACCTGCAGTCACGCCGTTTCTGGGTTGAGAGCGAAAACCGTTGGGTGCGCCTGCGCGTGTCTACGAATGCCCTGCGTACCATCGACAAGAATGGCATTGATGCCGTCTTGGCCGACCTGCGCGCACGCGGCGAAGTCGCCTAACTCTACTTAAGGAGCCCAACATGGCAAAAGGTACACGCGAAAAGATTAAGCTCGAGTCCAGCGCTGGAACGGGCCACTTTTACACGACGACGAAAAACAAGCGCAACATGCCTGAGAAAATGCTGATCAAGAAATTTGATCCAGTCGCTCGCAAGCACGTTGACTACAAAGAAACAAAGCTGAAATAAATCAGTTTTTACGTTCAGATCTCCGTCTTTGACGGGACATACAAGCAAACAGCCTCGCATCGCGAGGCTGTTTGTTTTTAGCGGCTCTGACAACACGCTGAATGGCGACTCCACCCTATAATGTCATATTGATTGGGCGCAACGGTGCCCCCACCTTTTTTGGCTGTCGCAATGCAAGAACGTTATCTCCCCACTGTTGTTGAAAATCTAGCACATGCAAACTGGGACGCCCGGGATGCCTATCGGGTCACCGAAGGCGCCTTAAACGCATCAGGACAACCCAAGCCCAAATTTTACGCGTGCTCGATGTTGCCCTACCCAAGTGGCAAGCTTCACATGGGTCATGTCCGCAACTACACCATCAACGACATGATGGCGCGTCAGCTGCGCATGCGCGGCTACAACGTGCTGATGCCAATGGGTTGGGATGCGTTTGGCATGCCTGCTGAAAATGCGGCGATCAAGTCTAAAGTGCCACCGGCCAAGTGGACCTACGACAACATCGCTTACATGAAAAAACAAATGAAGGCGATGGGGTTGGCAATCGATTGGTCACGTGAAATGTGTGCCTGCGATCCGTCCTACTACAAATGGAACCAGTGGCTCTTTCTCAAGATGCTCGACAAGGGCATTGCCTATCGTAAAACTCAAGTCGTCAACTGGGATCCTGTTGACAACACCGTCTTAGCGAACGAGCAAGTGGTCGACGGACGCGGTTGGCGCTCAGGTGCATTAGTCGAAAAACGTGAAATCCCAGGCTATTACTTGCGCATCACCGACTATGCCAATGAACTACTCGAACAGGTCCAAGGTGGCCTAGAGGGCTGGCCGGATCGCGTGCGGGCCATGCAGGAAAACTGGATCGGCAAAAGTGAAGGTGTGCGTTTTGCGTTTCCACATAGCATCAAAGATGCCTCTGGTCAGTTGATTCAAGATGGCAAAATGTACGTCTTTACGACCCGCGCAGACACCATCATGGGCGTCACTTTTTGCGCCGTTGCACCAGAGCATCCTTTGGCGCAGCATGCTGCACAGCACCAGCCCGCACTCGCAGCCTTTATCGAGCAATGCAAACAAGGCGGTACGACCGAGGCTGAGCTTGCCACCCGCGAAAAAGAAGGTCTGGATACAGGCTTGGTGGTGACGCATCCACTGACAGGACAAAGCGTTCCTGTCTGGGTCGGCAACTACGTCTTGATGAGTTATGGCGATGGTGCCGTCATGGGCGTGCCCGCTCATGACGAACGTGACTTTGCCTTTGCCAATCAATACGGCATTCCGATTAAACAAGTCGTTCAAGTCGCTGACAAGCCCTTCGACAGCAAGGTCTGGCACGAGTCCTATGCAGACAAACAATCCGGATATCTGATCCACTCAGGCAAGTACGATGGTCTGAACTTTGCTCAAGCCATTGATGCGATCGCCGGCGAACTTGAGTCCCTCAGTCTGGGCGCACGCCAAACCACGTGGCGTTTACGCGACTGGGGCATTTCTCGCCAACGTTATTGGGGCACACCGATTCCAATCATCCACTGCGACAGCTGTGGTGCGGTGCCTGTGCCAGAAAAAGATCTACCTGTTGTGCTGCCTGACGATCTGATTCCAGACGGCAGCGGTAACCCGCTGTCTAAGCATGCGAGCTTTCTGCATTGCAAATGCCCGAGTTGCGGAAAAGATGCTCGTCGTGAAACCGACACCATGGACACTTTTGTCGATTCGTCTTGGTATTTCATGCGTTACACGTCACCAGGTAACGATCAAGCCATGGTGGATGCACGTAATGACTACTGGATGCCGATGGATCAGTACATCGGCGGCATCGAACACGCCGTGATGCACTTGTTATATGCGCGTTTCTGGACACGCGTGATGCGCGACCTTGGCTTAGTCAAGTTCGACGAACCCTTCACCAAGCTATTGTGTCAGGGCATGGTGCTCAACCACATCTATTCGACCAAAAATGCCAAAGGCGGTATAGAATATTTCTGGCCTGAAGAAGTTGAAAACACCTACGATGCAAAAGGTGCGATTACTGGTGCACGCCTCAAGAGTGATGGACGCGAGATCACTTACGGTGGTGTCGGCACGATGTCCAAGTCCAAAAACAATGGCGTCGATCCCCAATCTCTGATCGACACACAAGGCGCTGACACTGCACGCTTGTTTGTCATGTTTACTAGCCCACCCGAACAAACACTCGAATGGTCAGATTCTGGCGTGGAGGGCTCCAACCGCTTTTTACGCAGACTCTGGTCGCTCGGTGTGCAAAAAAAGGACCTCATCGCGGCAGGACTGCAAGCCCCAGTGTCAGATTGGAGCGACGCCCCAAAAGAAGTTAAACAGTTGCGTTTCGAAATTTACGCACTGCTCAAACAGGCAGACTACGACTACCAACGCATTCAATACAACACCGTCGTGTCTGCCTGCATGAAAATGCTCAATGCCATTGATGATGCCAAGCTCGGGGACTCTAATTTTGCCCGCGCGGCGACCGCTGAAACCATCGGCATTTTGCTCAGAGTGCTCTACCCCGTGGTGCCACACATCACGTGGCAACTATGGTCAGAACTTGGCTACGCCGTGCCCTACGGCGATTTGCTGGATGCGCCCTGGCCCACAGTCGATGCGTCAGCCCTGATCACTGACGAAATTGAGCTCGTATTACAAGTGAACGGTAAACTGCGCGGCAGCTTGAGTATTGCGCGCGAAGCTACGCGAGAGCAGATCGAACATCTTGCCGTTACCCATGAAGCCGTTTCCCGTAATCTAGAGGGTCGTCCACCCAAGCGCGTGATCGTAGTGCCTGGCAAGCTTGTCAACGTTGTCGGTTAATTGGAAAACACATTATGACTCGGTCAATCGTGCGTGTGCTGTTTAGTCTGATAGCAATATTACTGGCGGGCTGCGGCTTCAAAATGCAGGGCGTCACGCCCATGCCTTTTGACTCGCTAAACATTACCATTCCTCAAAATTCACAATTTGGTGCGGATGTCCGTCGTGCGATACGTGCAGCCTCCCCTAACACCACGATCATCGAACCCCCTACCATCAAGCCCACAGAATCTGGCGAAAAGCCTAAGGTCGACCCTAAATACATCGGTCAAGCTAAGCTTGAGCAGGTCTCCGACATACGCAATACACGTATCGTCTCGCTCAACGCTCAAGGCAAACCCGAAGAGTTTGAGCTGACCTTAGCCTACACCTTTCGTTTAGTAAATGCTAAAAATCAGATCATTCTGCCTGACACGACGCTCACTGCAGCCCGTGCTATGCCTTTTGACGAACGTGTCGTGCAGGCCAAAGAAGGTGAAGCGGCGACGCTCTATCGCGATATGCAGAAAAGCTTGGTCGC
>CAMAYM010000102.1 GCA_945862495.1 Bordetella parapertussis
AGTTTTGCTATTTGCAACAGGAACGCTCATAGCAACAGGCATTCTTGATGCTGGAACGATTTTGTTTTGGGGGATCATGGGCGCCATTATCGGTGACGCCCTCTCCTTTTGGCTTGGTCGCTGGATGGGACCTAAATTTTTAAGACACAGATATTTAAATTCACACAGACGTCAAGTCGCGCGTGCACGTCTTTTTTTCTATCGGTACGGTTTTCTAGCTGTGTTGATTGCCCGCTTCTTAGGCCCTTTGCGCTGTTTTATTCCAACTGTAGCAGGCGTCATGGGCATGCCTGAACTCCGCTTCCAAATCGCCAACGTCATCTCAGCGATTCTCTGGCTACCAGCCCTGCTCGCGCCAGGCTATCTTGCTTCTCTGAGCGTTGAAGCGCTCAAGCAAGGGCAACATTCGACTGTTTACTCTATTGTCGGTATTGCAGTAATTGCCATCATTACATGGCTTGTCCTTCGCCAGCGACGTATTATCAAAAATAAACAGACACGCTCACGCAAACGTATTCGTTAAAAAACGATAGCTAAATCTAATGTCGAGAACACTATGAAAGTCGTAGATGTAAAAATTTTAGATCCACGCATGCAAGCGCAATTACCTGCCTATGGGACTAGCGGTTCAGCCGGCCTAGACCTTCGGGCATGTCTGGATCAGCCGCTCATTCTAGAACCTGGCATGACGCAACTTATTGCAACAGGACTGGCTGTACACATCGCAGATCCAGGCTTCGCAGCGGTCATCTTGCCGCGTTCAGGCTTGGGTCATAAGCATGGCATCGTGCTAGGTAACCTCGTGGGACTGATCGACTCCGACTACCAGGGTCCATTGATGGTTTCAGCCTGGAATCGGAGCGCTGTCGCGTATACGCTTGAACCCATGGAGCGACTTGCTCAACTGGTTGTTCTACCTATTGCTCAAATTCAATTCAACGTTGTTGATGATTTTGATGCCTCTAGCCGGGGTACAGGCGGCTTTGGTAGTACAGGAAAAGGCTAACCACCTGTACAGTTAGAACCCGCGGGTGCCTTGCGACGCGTCAAGGCGTCTGCAAGCTGAGCAGCAAGCGCTTGCACATTGTCCTGCTGCCCCTGAACCAAGGCAAGCACACCAATACCAACAGGCTGCTGCAAGCGGGTGTAGCAAGTCAAAAATGATTTGCTGCCAGGAAAACGTACACTCCAAACAGCATCAAGCGACACAGACTGACCAGGAATCAAATCAAAACGTTGCACATCCAATTGCACTTTTGTGACAGATGACTGCGCGGCTTCGGCAACGAGTTTTTGCAAGGGCGGCATACCCAAACGCTGAGTCAATGATTGAGACAAGGCAGTCGACAACTGTGATGACAAGGAACCGGTCCATCTGTCCTCGCCCAAGACCATTAGACGACCATCACCTTGTCTGACAACAAGAGAGAGGTTATCCACTTGCGCGGGAACTGAAATCTCTGACAAGGTATAGAGTCCAACACCTCCAGTAGAGTTAGGGGCCGTACTTTTCGTAACCGGAGCAGCCTGAGCATCAATCCGACTGAGCGTGTAATGCTGAGCCGGAGGTCCTGAACAGCCGACAAGACCAAGCACGCCTAACGCTAAGGCACAATGTAAAAGGTAAGGCTTCATTTTCCTGATGCTCCAAGCGTGTCTCTGGAATAAGGTTGTGTGCTGCGACCGCGAATGATCGCGTCAGGATTTGCCTGCAAACTGTCGGTCAACGAACGCAAAGATTTCAAACTACTCTTTAAATCATCCAGCATCGCTTCCGTATTTGAGGTTAACGGGCTGCCTGGTGCAATCAGTTTGTTGAAATTTTTAATTGTCAATTCGATCTGTGAGAGCGTCGAAGCCAGCTTAGGCGTCACACTTTTATCGACGTTAGCGCTTAAGCGTTTAATCTCGATCACCATCTCATCCAGATCGTCGGCTAGTTTTTCAAAAGGAATCTTGTCGATCTTGGCAATGATGCTGCCGATCTGCGCCTGCATACTTCCTAAATCATCAGCACCCATTGTGGGCATGTTGAAAGGCAAGGTTGCTTGCGCGCCATCGTCAAGCGGTAAATTCGGAAAATCCGCCAAAGTAATATAAAGTTGTCCGGTCAAGATATTTGAAGTGCGCAGTTGCGCACGCAAGCCCTTGCTCGTCATCTCGCTCAATGATGCGGCGATATCCTCAGGAGTTTGGCGGTTAAGCTTGAAATCAACATAAATAGCACCTAGTCGCTCTGGATACAACGTAGCTTCTACCAAAGAATAGAACCGCCGCGTGACGATATCAAAATCAAGTGCAACGGAGTCTACGATGCCGATATCAACACCGTGGAAAGCAACCGCTGCCCCAACATTTAAACCCCGCACCGTCTGCTCAAAACGCATACGAATTGGGACGGCTACCCCCTGAGGGACAATTTCAGCCGCAGTGCGTGAGCCATAGAGCTTAAAAGGCTTTTTTGTGTCAGGCAACGGGGTGGGCTTGCCAAAAGAAGAGAATGAAATGCCTCCAGAAATCAAAGAAATTAAAGATTCTGTTTGCAAATGCATACCGCCTGCACCGATCGTCAAATCAATACCACTTTCATTCCAAAATCGTGTGCTGGAATCAATAAACTTGTCATAAGGTGAATCTACAAAAACATTGAGATCTACATCCTGTCCCGAGGCATTGAGTTGAAAGCCCGTCACAAGTCCAACTTGGATCCGCCGATAAAAAATGGGCGTGCCAGAGCCAAGAGAACCGAGACTTCCTGTCCGCAGGACATAATGCGTGCCCGGTCGGCTACTTGAGATGGGAGGCGGCTGTTCCAAGCCTATAAATTCTTTCTGATTGGTCGTAGATTTTTTCTTGCTATCAAAATCCGTTTCAATATAAGAACCTGATACCAAGGTACTCAACCCAGAAACCCCCCCTAAGCCGATGCGGGGTCTCACTACCCAAAAACGTGAACCTTCATGCGCAAACGAGGCACCATTTTTAGTCAGATCAGCTTCAACAATCACGCCGTCCTGCTTATCATTCAGTCGGACACTTTTGACCAAACCAATGACAACATCACGGTATTTGATCTGCGTCTTGCCATTTTCAATGCCGGTGGCTGACTGAAATGAGATCGTGATTTTTGGTCCCTGCTGCGACATGTCGTGCCAGACGATTGAAAGGCCAACTAAAAGTGCAGCAATAGGAATAAACCACACCCAGGCAAGACTGCGCTTTGGACGGCGCGCGACACGTGGCAATGGCATTGAGGTACTCGAACGAGTTGGGGCCTGAATACTGGGCTCACTAGGTTGACTCAAAACAATCTCTCTTGTGCATAATGCTAAATTTTAAATCACGATGATACGTAACGGCGGTAACCTGCGCGTCGCCATGCAAGTCTGGGATCAAAACTGAGTGCGGCCAACATTGTCAAAATCACCACCGCCCCGAAAGCAATCGCCCCAGTACCTGGCTCAATCCGCAGTAAACCTCCAAACTGCCCCAACGCGGACAGGAGGATCACAACAAATACGTCCAACATTGACCATTGGCCAATAAACTCGACGACACGATACATCTGTGTCCTTTTGCGCAGTCCATGCATTGCACCAAAATGAGTCAGTGCGAGTAACAAGGTCAAGGCGACGAGCTTAAAAACGGGCACCATCACACTTGCGACAAAAACGACAAGCGCAATGTCCCACGAACCCATCTGAAATAGCTCGATCACACCACCAACAATTGTATGCGCCGAGGTGCTACCAAAAGAAGTAATTTGCATGATCGGTAGGAGATTGGCTGGGATATACAAAATCGTTGCAGCCATCAACAAGGCCCAAACCTGTCTGATACGCGCGGGTGATGGAGGTTTGGGTATAGAAGGAAGTTGAGCGGGCACCCCTAAATCTAGAGCCATTAAACGCAGTCGGTATGCGTCCAATCGACCAAAGCTGGTAATAAAAATTGCGGCACACGCCGTCGCAAAGAGTCCGACGCCAACAACAAGAGAAGCCAAGCCCACAAGCTTGACCACAGAAACAAGAATGCCCACCAGAAACACTGGCACCATGCACCAAGGCTTTAAATGATCAATCATTTTGATTGCCCACTCAAAATAAAAGGGCAAACGGCCGAGCGACAACGGTAACAACACCATGAAAAGCAAACAAAGATGGATCACAGGTAATAAAAAACCTGCCGCAAACGTAATAACAGCGACCTCTTGGTAGCCCTCTCTCCAAACGACAGATACGGCATCAAAGAATGTGGCGGCTTGCCCCTGCCCTTGCAAGTAGAGAGTCGCAACGGGGTAGATATTGGCGAAAATTAAACTGATGAAAGCCGTCAGAATAATCGCAAGCCAGGCTGATGGCGTAAAGGCCGCATACGTCTCTAGAACGCTATTGCACCTGACGCACTGCGTCCATTGGTCAGGCTCAAGTTTAGGACGACAGAAAACAGCCCCGCACTGATGACATGTCAACGTGAGGGTCTGAGAATAGGTGTCAGAGTCCGTGGAGGCTTTAAAAAGTGTCATCAATGCAGCAGCACTGCCTCCTGATCAGAACCTTTAGCCGCATCAGAAGATTTGTCGTCCTTGGCAGCAAACTCAAGAATCACCTTGCCATCCGCATCAACGTCCACGCAAACGGAACCACCATCGACAAGCTTGCCAAACAGCAACTCATCGGCCAACGCACGACGTAAGGTGTCCTGAATCAAACGTTGCATAGGGCGAGCACCCATCAACGGATCAAAACCATTTTTCCCAAGGTGTGCGCGCAAGGCATCGGTAAAGGAGACCTCGACGCGCTTATCATGCAGTTGGTCTTCGAGTTGCATGAGGAACTTGTCTACAACACGCAGAATCACCTCTTGGCTCAAAGGAGCAAAGTGAACAATCGCATCGAGTCGATTACGGAATTCAGGGGAAAACAAGCGTTTGATATCGCCCATTTCATCGCCGCTTGCACGCGTGTTAGAAAAACCAATATTTGGTTTGTTTAACGCTTCTGCGCCAGCGTTGGTCGTCATCACTAAAATCACATTGCGGAAATCTGCCTTACGGCCATTGTTATCCGTCAAGGTTCCATGATCCATCACCTGCAATAGTATATTAAATACATCCGGATGCGCTTTTTCGATTTCATCTAACAAAAGTACGCAATGCGGCTGTTTATTAATCGCCTCGGTCAACAAACCACCTTGATCGAAACCAACGTAGCCAGGTGGTGCACCAATCAGACGTGAGACGGTATGCCTTTCCATATACTCAGACATATCGAAGCGCAAGAGCTCTACCCCAAGTGTGAATGCCAATTGGCGAGCCACTTCAGTTTTACCCACTCCCGTGGGACCGGAAAAAAGAAAGGCACCGATCGGCTTTTCAGGACGACCTAGACCAGATCGCGCCATTTTGATTGCACCTGAAAGCGCCTCAATCGCACCATCTTGACCGTACACAACCGTTTTCAAATCACGCTCAAGACTAGCGAGCTTGCTACGGTCATCACTTGAAACCGTCTGGGGAGGAATACGGGCGATCTTTGAAACGATCGCTTCGATGTCTGTTTTTCCAATGACTTTCTTTTGCTTTGAGCGTGGCAGCAAGCGTTGCGCTGCGCCGGCCTCGTCAATCACATCAATAGCCTTATCCGGCAGATGCCGGTCATTAATGTGGCGCGCGGACAACTCCGCGGCAGCCGTCAAGGCAGCGCCTGAGTACTTGACCCCATGATGCTCCTCAAACCGCCCTTTCAGGCCACGCAAAATTTGAATCGTCTGCGCAACAGTTGGCTCGGAAACATCCACCTTTTGAAAGCGACGCGAAAGCGCAGCATCTTTTTCAAAGACACCGCGAAACTCGGTATAGGTTGTCGCGCCGATGCAACGCAACTGACCAGAGGACAATGCGGGCTTGAGTAAGTTGGAAGCGTCAAGTGTGCCACCCGATGCCGATCCTGCGCCAATCAAAGTATGAATTTCGTCAATAAACAAAATTGCTTGGGGATTATTTTTTAACTGTTTGAGCACGCCCTTGAGTCGCTGCTCAAAATCACCCCTATACTTCGTACCCGCTAAAAGCGCGCCCATGTCCAAAGAGAACACCTGAGCATCCTGAAGCACTTCAGGAACCTCGCCTTGTGTGATTCGGTACGCGAGGCCCTCAGCAATGGCTGTTTTGCCAACACCTGCCTCACCCACTAACAATGGATTATTTTTTCTACGTCGGCACAAAGTCTGAATCACACGTTCGACTTCTTGATCACGTCCAATCAGAGGATCAATGCGGCCCGCAATCGCAGCAGCATTCAAGTCTTGCGTGTACAAATCAAGCGGTGACTGTTTGCCATCGGCGTTTTGCTCCGCACCCTCGTTTTGCTGCTCTTTGGGTCCGGCAGGCGTCTCGGCTGCTGTTTGTTTACTGATGCCATGTGAAAGAAAGTTCACGACATCTAAACGAGAAATGCCCTGTTGCTGCAGATAAAAAACGGCATGGGATTCTTTTTCACCAAAAATAGCAACGAGTACGTTGGCACCTGTCACGGGTTTTTTGGAGGCACCACCCGCAGAAACATGCATGATTGCACGTTGAATCACGCGTTGGAAACCAAGAGTGGGTTGCGTGTCAACCTCTGCGCCCGCAGGAATCACAGGCGTATTGTCGGTGACAAATTTGCGCAAATTATTGCGTAACTCGTCAATGTTGGCGGCGCATGCGCGTAACACTTCGATTGCGGCTGCATTATCTAGCAGCGACAAAAGTAAGTGCTCAACGGTAATGAACTCATGACGCGCTGAGCGGGCCTCAACAAAGGCCATATGTAGACTAACTTCAAGCTCTTGGGAAATCACATTTCCTCCGACGTTCTTTCAAGTGTTACACCGTTAAATTGCATTCTATGCCCTATTAGTCACCAGCAGGTTCCATCACACACTGCAATGGGTGCTGTCGGGCCCGCGCATGTTGCGCGACAAGCGCAATTCGACTAGCAGCGATGTCGTGCGGGTAAACCCCACAAACACCTTTGCCTTCGTGGTGAACTTGCAACATGATCCGCATTGCTTCTTCTTGACCTTTGTTAAAAAACTTCTGCAATACATGAACGACAAACTCCATGGGGGTGTAATCATCGTTGAGCAGAATCACCCTGTACATAGGCGGTGGCGCAGTTTTTGCGCTCTGCTTCTCAACAACAAGATCCGGAATGGAAGACGTGCGTGCGGGCATGTTTAACTATTCAATGAAAAAAAGATACCTTTATTCTACAGACCCAAAAGGTACAAAAAACTACTTAATATCTCATCTCAACAAGTAAAAATTCTCCATACTAGGCAAACCGATACTTGACGAAAGGATTAAATCTGACGAATATCGCTAAACACCCAAAATATTATTGAGTGTCAAGTTGCCGAAACCTGATGTTTAAGCATCCGCTTTTAATCAGCTTTCAGATTAGTTTATACAACGTACATAAGAGGCAGTCGGAATGTCAGACTCGACCACAAGTAATGGCCCTAAGGTCACCGGTGTAGTGAAATGGTTCAACGACGCAAAAGGCTTTGGGTTTGTCACGCCCGATGACGGCGGCGAAGATCTGTTTGCACATTTTTCAGCAATCCACATGGACGGTTTCAAAACACTCAAAGAAGGCCAAAAAGTCGCCTTTGAGATCACACAAGGTCCTAAGGGCAAACAAGCGACCAATATAACTGCTGCCTAAATAGGCGGGGTGAATAACCCCTTGGATACTACGCAATGTATAGACGGTTCCCGCAAGAAAAACAGCGCGATCTGATGGTCGCGTTGTTTGTTTTTATTATTGGTTTTTTTGTCACGATTTCATCTGCGTTTGGCCAGATGAACCCGACATTACCGATTAAAAAACTAAATGCTGGCATGCATGTCATTCAAGCCGAAATTGCGGCCACCCCTGAGTCACGAACGATTGGGCTGATGAACCGCAAGTCTCTCGCCCCTAACCATGGCATGTTATTTGTATTTGAACAGGCGAACGTGCAGTGCTTTTGGATGCGCAACACCTTAATCCCTCTTTCGATTGCCTATATCGATGAAGACGGCACGATTGTGAATATTGCGGATATGCGCCCACAAAGCGATCAGTCACACTGTTCCACCAAGCCCGTGAGGTTTGCGCTTGAGATGGATCAGGGTTGGTTTGCGGCGCGCGGAATGTCTCCAGGTAAAAAAATACTCGGCCTGCAATAAACCGAGTATTGAGGATAAAAGACCGTTTTAAACGCGTTCAATAATCATCGCGATACCCTGCCCCACGCCAATACACATCGTGCAAAGGCCATATCTTCCACCAGTCACTTCTAATTGATGGACTGCCGTCATCACCAGACGGGCTCCGCTTGCGCCGAGAGGATGGCCTAGGGCGATCGCACCGCCATTAGGATTGACACGTGGATCGTTGTCAGCGATGCCTAGCATCCGCAAGACAGCGAGACCCTGAGCAGCAAACGCCTCATTGAGTTCGATCACGTCCATCTGACCAAGTGTCAAACCCGCAAGGGCGAGAACCTTTTGTGAAGCCGGAGCAGGACCTATGCCCATGATACGAGGTGCCACACCCGCTGTTGCCATTGCAACTACACGGGCACGCGGCTTGAGGCCATGACGCGCTGCGGCTTGCTCGTGCGCAATCAGCATCGCCACTGCGCCATCATTGACGCCCGAAGCATTGCCTGCCGTCACGGAACCGCCTTCACGTACTACACCTTTAAGCTTTGCGAGCGACTCAAGCGTGGTGAGGCGAGGATGTTCATCACGATTAACGATTAGTGGATCGCCCTTCTTTTGCGCAAGACTGACCGCCACGATTTCACTTTCAAAATATCCGTTTTTTTGTGCGGCAGCTGTTTTTTCCTGACTCGCCATTGCAAACAAATCTTGATCTGCGCGAGAAATATTGAATTGATCCGCGACGTTTTCGGCTGTTTCTGGCATCGAATCAACACCGTATTGTGCTTTCATTAACTTATTGACAAAACGCCAACCAATCGTGGTGTCATAAATAGAAGCGCTGCGAGAAAAAGCCGAATCTGCTTTACCCATTACAAAAGGTGCACGCGTCATACTTTCAACACCGCCAGCCAGCATCAATGAGGCGTCTCCAGCCTTAATGGCACGGGCAGCTGTTCCAATCGCATCCATACCCGAACCACATAAACGATTGATTG
>CAMAYM010000103.1 GCA_945862495.1 Bordetella parapertussis
CACGATGTGCACTCACCCTTTCCAGAGGAGTTTAATCGCCAGGTCATCAGCAAAATTGCGCGATGGCATTTTGCACCTACCCTCAGCAGCCGGGATAATTTACTCGCTGAAGGCGTTGACTCTGCACAGATCTATGTCACAGGAAATACCGTCATCGATGCTCTGCACTGGACTTTAGAAAAACTCACCATCCAAAATAGTGCGAACAATCAATCATCAAGCTTGCTTGATCAGCTTTTGCCATTTGACTGGCGCAACCATCGATTTATTTTGATGACTGGACATCGGCGGGAAAACTTTGGCTCGGGCTTTATCCATATCTGCGATGCGGTTCGAGACCTGGCGCAACGCTATCCAGACGTGCATGTCGTCTACCCCGTGCACTTAAATCCCAACGTGCGTGAACCCGTCTTGGCAAGACTCGGGGACTTGCCTAACGTGCACTTGCTCGATCCGTTGCAATACGAGCCATTTTGTTTGCTTCTCAAGCACTGCTATTTTGTCTTAACGGATAGCGGTGGTATTCAGGAAGAGGCGCCGAGTCTTGGCAAGCCTGTTCTGGTGATGCGTCAAACAACAGAGCGGCCAGAGGCTGTTGAGGCGGGCACGGTAGAGCTTGTTGGCACGGATATCCATCATATTCTTTCAGCTTGTACACGCTTGATTGATGATGCCGTGCACTATAAAAAAATGTCAGAAGCGAACAATCCCTACGGGGATGGCCAGGCTGCCCACAGAATCGCAGACATTATGCTTGCGTGGTCAGTGGCGGCATGAAATCGCCTCTTATTCAAGGAAATCATCATGAAACAACTGGCATTTATCAAACGCAGCAATGGTAGCTACTGGGTAGGCAATGGTTTTCCCGTACAAAATATTTTCTCCTATAACGATATTGCGGAAAAAATCTCACCCTTTTTAATGATGGACCATGCAGGTCCAACGGTTTTTCCTCCCACCAAGGAAAAACTTGGCGTCGGCCAGCATCCCCATCGTGGCTTTGAGACAGTCACAATTGTGTATCAAGGCGGTGTATCACATCGAGACTCCTCAGGCGGTGGAGGCACAATTGGTCCTGGGGACGTGCAATGGATGACAGCTGCGTCTGGACTGGTACACGAAGAATTTCACAGCGAAGAATATGCCCACCAAGGCGGACCGTTTGAGATGATTCAACTTTGGGTGAACTTGCCTGCAAAATACAAGATGTCAACACCTGGCTATCAAGGCATCACAACAGACAACATTACCGATGTTGCGCTTGCGAATGATGCAGGTATCGCGCGCATCATTGCAGGTACCTTTAATGACGTAAAAGGTGCCGCGCAAACATTTACACCCATGAACGTTTGGGATCTACGTTTAAACGCAGGCAGAACGCTCTCACTGGAACTCCCCTCAGGACATACGGCAGCGCTATATGTGTTGAGTGGTGCACTTAAAATAGGTGCGCAAATCATTGGGGAAGCTGAAATGGCGGTTCTGGAGCGTGAGGGAACTGCGCTCGCAGCAGAAATCATGGAAGACGCCGTTGTATTGTTGCTCTCTGGAGAGCCTCTCAATGAACCGATTGCCGGCCACGGTCCCTTTGTCATGAATACCCGCGCAGAGATCACGCAGGCGATACAAGACTACAACAACGGCAAGTTTGGTCAGATCGTGACCGCGTCATGAAAAAATTTTGGTTGCTGGTGTTGATCGTATTTGGAAATACGATTGCGTATGCTGATCAAATAGAATGCACCTTTGATGTCAATGACACTCGACACACGCTCATGACTTACCCTAGTAAAGATATATACACCACGACCAAAATCGATTTACCTGGTGGCTTTCGCTTTGCGAGTCAATATTCATCTGAATTAAAACAGTTTAAAGCATACGTTTATCACACACCAAAAGAGCGTTACGTATTGCTCGCACTTCAATCCTTTTCTACTGCACAAGTAGCTTGTCCTCAAGATTTTGGTCAACACCGTGTCTATGACAGCGAGGATGAACGCGAGCTTTATTTTCATTGCAGAAAAACATGTGCCAAATAACTACGCTTAGGAAATGTCTGCAATACACGCTTTTAGTCTTAATCTTGTGTGCGAATTTCGCTCGTGCTGAAAATCAATCTATCAAGATAGTATTTGTTGGCGACATCATGCTCGATGATCTGCCAGGCAAATACATCAAAGACGGCAATGACCCCTTTGCTGCGTTCTCTTCTCTCTTTAAAGCTGCGGACTTAACGGTTGGCAATCTTGAGTGCGTGGTGGGAACCACCGGCATCGCAGAAGACAAACCTTTTGTATTGCGGGCAGACCCACGCGTACTGCCCGTCCTCAAAAAACATTTCAGTGCGCTGTCACTTGCCAATAATCACAGCGGTGATTACGGTCCTGCGGCTTTTTCAACCATGCTTGATTTACTCGACAGGTCGGGGATCAGATATTTTGGTGGTGGTAGGGATCTTCAAGAAGCTTATGCACCTATCCTTTTTGACATCAAAGGTAAACGTATCGCCTTGTTGGCCTATAACTTATTCTTCCCACGTAGCTTTGAAGCACTTGAGGATCGTGCCGGAAGCGCTTGGGGCGAAGATGACTATGTGCGCGAAGGCATCAGACGGGCACGCGATGTGCACAAAGCGGATATTGTGATTACCTATCCGCATTGGGGTTGGGAAAATGAAAAAATCGCCTCAGCCAATCAAGTTGCTCTGGCACACTTAATGATCGACAGTGGCGCAGATGCCGTCATTGGTGGACATCCACATGTCACGCAAAATATAGGAACATACAAAGATAAAACAATTTTTTATAGTCTCGGTAACTTTGTTTTTGATAGTTTTGAAACCGAAGATACAAATACGGGATGGGCTGTAGAAATGACCATCCAACCGGACTCAACGATTTCCTGGAAAATCTTTGAAGCCAAACTGGATGGCAACGGAATCCCACGAAACAATGGACAAATCAAGTTTCCTTAGGTGCCAAGATCACAACGGCATCTGCGGCTATCGCCGAATTTCCGGCTTCCATGACTAACAATGGATTCATCTCCGCCTCAAGCAACCGATCCCCTAGCGTGGCCACCATTGTTGAAAATCCAATAATCGCTTGAACAACAGCGCTCACATCAAGTTTGGGCTTGCCTCGATAGCCATCAAGCAAGGGCCACGACTTTAGTTGCTTAAGCAGACCCAACGCTTGCTCCTCCGACACGACCTTACCAGGTGGCATCAAGCACAAGACACTATCATTCATCAGTTCTGCAGTAATACCGCCCATACCGACCATCAGCGCAGTACCCAGAGGATCCCTGTGCATACCCACAATCAACTCTGCCGGTGCGCGCAACATCGGCTGAATGATGAAAGACTTGGCATCAATCCCTGTATGTGCCCGGACATATATCACCATTTGGTCAAAAGCCTTTGGTAACGATTCAACTGTCAACCCTAACCGCACACCACCAACCTCTGATTTATGAAGAATCTCAGAAGACAACACTTTTAAAACAACCGGACCTGTCAATTTTTGTGCGGCGGCAACCGCCTCTTGCGCACTATGCACGACTTGAGTGGGCGCACAATGAATCCCGTAAAGTCCAAAAAGCTGACTGGCTTCAAATTCATTTAAAGCACCTTTACGATCAGCATACGCAGTGTGATCGGGCACATTGAGCACTGGCGTAAAGGTTGGCAGCGCTAAAGTGACCATTTCCATCGCCTTGAATGCGACGGCGCAGGACTCTGGATTTAAAAAGGCTGGAATTCCGCGGCCTTCAAGAACCTGAACAACATTAGGCGCATGAGGACTGACATACGCCAAAATAGGCTTATCTGAATCCCCCAGACAATCTCGAATTGCATCGGCTACCAAGTCAGGCATCGCCAAACTTGATGAACCCACCACTACCACTAAGGCATCATAAAGAGGGCTTGCCAGTACGGCCCGGATGATACCGCGCAACAGAATCGGGTCTAGACCGGCTAACGTAACATCGATCGGATTTCTATCGAGTGCAGCTTCGTCGCCTTTTTGTAAGTCGCGTAACGCTTGAGCCGTTGCTAAATCAGGCGCAGGCGTCTGAAAACCAGATACGCCCAAACTATCTGCCACCAAAGTTCCTGCGCCACCTGTCGATGTCAGTATGGCAATGCGCTTACCTTTTAAAACGCGATTAGTTGTCAATGCCGAGCAGATATCCAACAAATCATTGAACTGCTCTGCACGAATCACACCAATCTGTTTAAAGAAAGCGTCATACATCCTGTCCGAACCTGCCATTGCACCGGTATGAGAAATCGCCGCGCGCGCTCCAGCTTCAGAGCGCCCTACCTTGTAGGCCACGACAGATTTTCCTGCACTACGTGCAATTTCAACTGCTCGTCGAAAACGCTCAGGATGACGAATCGTCTCTACATATAATGCAATGACTTGCGTAGCTGGATCCTTAGCCAAATACTCAACAAAGTCTGATAATTCAAGATCGACTTCATTACTGGTTGAAATCAATTTCGAAAAGCCAATGCCTCGCGCTGCGCCACGCGACAATATCGAACCAAGAATACCGCCACTTTGAGAGACAAGACCAACCGAACCCGCCTCAAGCCCGTCCATTTCAAGTGCAGCACTTGCGGACAAAATAATGCGATCAGTTAGATTAACCAGACCGATCGTGTTTGGTCCCAAAATACGCATCTGACCTGTCGCACTCATCAGTGCTGACTGTCGCGCAGCCCCGACTTCACCTGTTTCACCGAAACCACTCGCGAGCACAATCGCAGCGGCCGTCCCGCGCTCAGCCAGCTCGCGAACTGCCTCATGCGCTCTTGCAGCACCTAACAGCACGATAGCAACATCGGGAGCTTCGGGGAGGTCAGCAATGCTGACGTAACAGGGAAGATCACCAATACGATCCGCTTTGGGATTGACCGGATATACCTTGCCCGCATACCCATGCTTCATTAGATATGTAATCGGACGTCCTGTCGTTTTACGTGGATCAGCTGAGGCACCGATTACCGCAACGCTGCGTGGTTGAAACAATCTCGAGATTGCATCCATCTTTTCGCTCATGCCTTTTTTGCTGCAGCGGCACGCTCAAGAAAGGCCATGACAGCTTCGCGGTGTTCACTGCTGGTATAACAAATACCTTGCGCTTGGCTTCCTTGTGCAAAGACTTGTGTCGAGGTCAACTCAAATGTTTGATTAAGGATAGTCTTACTTAGCGCAAGTGCTGTGGATGAACCTTGAGCCAGTGACTTCGCCCAAGTCTGCGCATCCGCAACCAGGCCGTCATCCGTACTCATTTGATCAGCAATGCCGAGCGCAAGCGCTTCTTGTGCATCGACCTTACGGCCGCTGAAAATAAGGTCTTTTGCTTTAGGCAAACCGACTCTACGTGGGAGAAAATACATGCCTCCGCCATCAGGGATCAACCCTCGATTGATATATGACCATGCAAAATTTGCACTCGGACTGACCATCACAAAATCACAGGCCAGCGCGGTATCTGCACCCAGTCCGGATGCAGCACCATTAACTGCTGCGATCGTGGGTTTAGGCATCGTGTAGAGTAGCGATTGCGTATGATGCACGCGTTGCTGTCGTGCCCAACCATTGATGCCGACTTCACCCTGGGGGGCTTGCATGCGCTTTTCCATTCCAGCCACATCACCCCCTGCACAAAATCCCTTACCTCGACCAGTTAAGACCATCGCACGAATACTGCGATCTGTCGCGATACTCTCAAGTATCTCAATAAACTTGCTACGCATGTCATCACTAAATGCATTGCGTTTTTCCGGGCGATTTAAGTAGACCGTCGCAATACCGTCCGTCACAATCAGTTCAATCGTTTCACTCATGTTGCTCTCAAAAATATCGTTTGATGTATGTACTTATATACAAAATTAGTTTGGTTCAATTTTTGCGGCTTTCACAACAGCAGCCCAACGTTTTTGTTCCGTGCTCACATAGTCAGCCAACTCTTTCGGAGTTCCTGCCGAAATCACAAGACCTTCGCCCTCAACACGTTTCCGAAATGCCTCTGATTTGGCTGCTTTAGCAGTCGCTTGATTCAATTTTTTTACAACCTCGGCAGATGTTCCAGCAGGTACAAAAAAACCGTACCAACTTTCAGCTGCATAACCCGGCACACCCGCCTCTGCAATAGAAGGTACCTCAGGCCGTACAGGCGAACGTTCTGAAGTTGTGACCCCTAAAGCTCGTACCTTGCCGCTTTCAATGAGTGGTGCTGCAGCAGTAGCTGTTGCAAACATCATGTTGACTTGTCCACCCAGCAAATCATTGAGTGCGGGTCCCGCACCTTTGTATGGCACGTGTGTCATGTTGACATTGGCAAGCGTATTAAAAAGCTCTCCGGCCAAGTGCGCTGACGTTCCTACACCCTGAGAAGCAAATGTCAATTTTCCAGGGTCAGCTTTTGCTGCAGCCACAAGCTCTTTGACTGATTTGTATGGACTATTGGCAGGCACCACCAAAATATTAGGTGACCGTCCGATCAACACAACAGGATCAAACGCCTTATCGGTATCAAAAGGCATTTTGCTGCGCAAACTGGGATTCACAGCGTGAGCAAACGTTGCGATCAAGATGGTAGATCCATCGGGTGCACTTTTAGCGACCGTGTCGGAACCAATCACAGTTCCTGCGCCTGGCTTGTTTTCAACAATGACGGTTTGCCCAAGATCTTGAGACATCGCTGCGCCTAATGTTCGCGCGATGGTGTCTGTGCCGCCGCCCGGAGAAAAAGGCACGATGATTCTTATTGGACGATCTGTGGCATTGCTCTGTGCCACAGCAGGGGATACAGCCACCAAGCTTGGCGCGAGCATCAAGAAAACGAAAAGTCGCTTTAGGTTTGCTTTCACTGAAGACATTATATTTTTTCCCATTAATTTATTTTTTATAGCGCCTGAATTATCTTGATGTATCAAGAAAGTTGAAAATACTTGTAATGATTTTTTTCTAGATCATTACTTTTAAATCAGTTGCAACATCAAATTGGATACCGCGTCACCTGTCACAATTCCGCCATATCCCAGCACACCATTCTCCGCGTGCAACCACACACCGCGACCTTCAAGAAAATTTGAAACCAGCGTTGGGATGCCAACACCTAGATTGACATAAGAATTATCTCGCACAATGTTCGCGGCGTTTTTAGCAATGCCACTCCGCGTCAAAGCGGGCTTATCGTTATACATGCGTGCACTGTCTGCTGAACGCTTGCCAGACTGGGAAATGCATTGATGTCGATAGGATCTGTAATTTTTACGACTCAATCGATAAAAATTCCAGGGAGATGAATATGCTCTGGCGCTAAATCGCCTACCTCCAGAACCTCCCGCACGACAGCGCCCAACCAATGTCCCTTGAGGCACTAACTCCACCTCAAGCGTGCCTGCGGCGATTCGCCTTTCCGCTTCCGTCTCCATACCGGCGCGTATTGAAAAAGAGGTAATGATTTTTTTGACCTGATCATTCTCTACGAGCAATTGCCCCTTTTCACCCGGTGCGCCGACATAGACCTCGCAGTCCGCGAGGATCATTGGTAAAGAGTGCATCACTCATTGCTTGATCCTTTTCTCTAGGCTAACGTAAACATAGGTATACCGGTGCCATTCTCACTTTGTTTGAACGTCACTTGTACTTTTTGACCGCAACGGATCGTATCCAAATCACAATCAACAATGTTCGTCAGCATCGTGGGGCCCTCAGCCAAAGTGACATAGGCAATCACATAAGGGACCGGTCCAGAAACACGCGTCACGCTGTAGCTGTAAATCGTACCGGCACCGGTTGCCTCTTTCCAATCTGTCTTATCGCTAAAACAAAAAGGACAAAGCGCACGCGGATAATGATGATACTGACCGCAGTCATTACAAAACTTTACTAGCAACTTTCCCTTTGTCGCCGCTTCAAAAAAAGGCTCATCGCCATAGTTGAATTTCGGATCGGATATTTTTCTATCTTGATATGGAGTAGGCATCGAATTATTCTCTTTCCATAATGAGTGTGGCACTACCGTGACGCGTACTGAGCGATCCACCGGTCCCGTGAGCAAGTGCGATATCGCAATTTTTGACTTGAACGAGTGGATGGGCTTCGCCACGTAACTGACGGACCGCCTCGATAATTTTGGTAATACCGCCCCGGTTAACGGGATGGTTGTTACACAAGCCACCACCGTCTGTATTGAACGGCAATTTACCCACACCGGAGATGAGATTGCCATCCATCACAAACTTGCCGCCCTCGCCCTTTTTACAAAAGCCAAGATCCTCTAGCGTCATGATGACCGTGATCGTAAAGCTATCGTAAATAGAGGCGTACTTGATATCTTGGGGAGTGACACCCGCTTCAGCAAAGGCGATAGGGCCCGAGCGGACCGCACCTGTATAGGTGATATCGACCTTTCCACCCATCTGACCTTTCGGTGATTCGCCCGCGCCAATGAGTTTGACCATCGGACGCTTGAGTCGTTTGGCGACTTCAGGACTCACCACGATGACGGCTCCGCCACCATCAGTCACCACACAGCAATCTAAGCGATGCAGAGGATCGGAGATCATGGGTGACTTCAAGACATCCTCAACAGTCACGACCTTTTTGAGATATGCGTTTGGATTGTGTTGCGCATGATGCGAGGCTGCGACTTTGACCCACGCGAGTTGCTCACTCGTGGTTCCGAACTCATACATATGACGCATGGCTGAGAGCGCATATAAATTAACAGTCACAGGACCATAGGGCATTTCAAAGGGCGTATCAGGAATGTTTGAATCAAGCTCACGCACGATTGTTCCAGGACGACCAAAGCCGGCACAGGTGATCAATGCCACACTGCACTTGCCGGCAGCAATGGCCTCGGCGGCATGCGCGACAAGATACAAGTAAGAAGACCCGCCCGTATTCGTAGAATCTGAATGCCTGACTGTTAAACCCATATAGTCGATCATATTGATACCACCTAGCCCCCCAGGGGCGTCAGTGGAGCAAAAGTAACCATCGACGTCATGGATCGTCAGACCCGCATCTTCCAATGCTCCCTTTGCACATTCTGCATGTAACTGGGCGAGTGATTTATT
>CAMAYM010000104.1 GCA_945862495.1 Bordetella parapertussis
ATGTCCCGCAGGGCATATGGATTTAGGAACTTTGAGAATTACCGGCTGAGGGTCTTGGCCCACTGCGGTTGGAACGGCGTATTCTGCCGTGTTTGATGAGTACTACTATTTGATGATTACTGCTCATCCCCCGTTAATGGAGTAGAGCCGCGTATTTTGCCGTGTTTGATGAATACTGCTAATTTTATGAATACTGCCATCCCCCGTTAATGGGGTAGAGGCCCTAATTTTTGGTGGGCGGTACAAGTTTCGAACTTGTGACCCCTGCCGTGTGAAGGCAGTGCTCTACCACTGAGCTAACCGCCCAATCGAAAACAAACGCGAACGGTTTGCTTAATTGGAATGTACAAAAACATCAAGAGAGTGATTATACACAGAGTGAATCCTCCGTTTAATAAGCGGCATTTCAAAAGATATCTGTAGGCAGAGTAGCCATAATTCTTAAAAATTAGTTTTGAATGAAAAAGTCTCGCCCAAGAATTTTTAATAATTGCCTAAACCAAAGGAAACAGTATGGAAATGCACAAGCCAAAGACCCCCACGCACATGGTCGCCAACACGCCCCCGATCCAGAGGACGTATTTATGGGAGTTGGTCAATACTGCAATATCAGCGCGCAATTTTGAAAATTCAGTCTTGCAGTAATCCATGTTGGTGTTCATCGTTGATTTTATATCTGCCAATTCCGATGACATTCGAGCTTCAAACTGAGTGACTTTCTGATCAAGGTGATCGACTTTTTCTTCTAGACGATCAGTCTTCATCTCAAGTCGGCCAGTCCTTACGTCCAGACGAACTGTGGCTTCCTCCAACCGATCCGTCTTCTTTTCAAGACGGTCCGTTTTTTCCTCAAGATGATTAATGTGCGTTTTGACTTCATGACTTAAAACTTTAAAGTCTGCTTTCGTTGCGTACTGACTATGTCGTTGCAAAATACCCATAACATTTCCCATTTTAAAAACGCTCAGCTTCAATTTTCCACAACCTCCACTTTGAACTTAATCAATCGCATACTCAATAGCTTAAGTTAGACTATTACAAACATTTACACGCCAAAAATGCGGAGACAATTTTGAACATCACTGCAATCACAGCGATTCCGCTGTCCTTTCGCCTCGACCAGGGTAAAACCGTCACGATGGGGATTGGCAGCACCACCAAGCGCGATGCGATTATTGTGCGCGTTGAAACCTCAGAGGGCATCACAGGCTATGGCGAGGCGCATCCGGGGCGCAGTCCTGGTGCGGTCGTGAGCTTGATTCACAACACCCTGGCCCCCATGCTGATTGGCATGAAAGCCACTGACTGTGTGGGCGTCTGGAAACGCGTGCACCGGATGCAGCTCTCAAGCCATGGCGTGGGCTCTGGCGCCTCTCTCGGCTTGGCCGGAATCGACATGGCGCTATGGGATATCCGCGGCAAAGCGGCCAACATGCCTTTGTATGAATTGCTGGGCGGGAGCAAGCGACGCCTGCCGGCTTACGCGGGCGGTATTTCTATGGGCTATCAACCAAAGGAATCGCTAGCCGAGGAGGCACAAGAATATGTCGCGCGCGGCTACAAGGCGATCAAGCTGCGTTTGGGTGATACGGCGGCGCGCGATATCGAACGTGTCTTGCATGTCCGCAAGGTCTTGGGCGATGACATCGATATTCTGACGGATGCGAATACGGCCTATACGATTGCGGATGTACGACGTGTCTTGCCGGTGTTAGCTGAGATCCAGGCTGGCTGGCTCGAGGAGCCATTTGCATGCAGTGACTTTGCTTCGTATCGTGAGGCCGCCAAGATCACCTCACTCGTCCCCATCGCCGCCGGTGAAAATCACTATAGTCGCTTTGAGTTTGCCCAACTACTGGAGGCAGGCGACATCAGGGTCTGGCAGCCTGATTTGTCTAAATGCGGTGGTATCACTGAAGGGCTTGCGATTGCGGCTATGGCGTCGGCCCATCGGATTCCCATGAATACGCATAGCTCGGCGACGGGTTTAAATCATGCCGCGACGATTCATTTTGCAGCTGCGATTGAAAACACGCAGTACTTTGAGGCCTGCGTATCTCACTACAACCCGTTGAGGGATATGTTCGGTGTGAGTTTTGAAATCGGAGCAGACGGCTGTGTCGAACCCCTCGACAAACCAGGCATCGGGATCGATGTGGACGAATCGATCTTTAAAAAATATCCGCTGATCGACGGACCAGGGTACGTAGTGAAATTTTAAACAAGCGCTAAAGGTAAGCGCCTCAAACAAGCACGTTAAGCCTTACTCGGCTCAAGCTGTCGCCACAAACAACTGCCCTTGACTGACTTGTCGAGGGTCTTCAAATATTCCTCGTGCGCGATCAGGTCCTCGGCGCTTGGCAAAATCACCGGTAAGCCAAGCGCATCTTGAAGATGCCCACGGGCCTCGGCACTTTCAGTTTCAGGTGCGTCATAGGTATCGATCATCAGGCTGTCCTGACCACGCGTCATGGCGAGCCAGACTTCAGCCAATAAACGCGAATCGAGTAAGGCGCCGTGCAGAGTACGGTGGGCGTTGGACACACCATAGCGTTCGCACAAGGCATCGAGCGAATTACGCTTGCCGGGATGCAAGGTCTTGGCGCGAACGAGTGAGTCGGTCACGCCACTGCAAAATGCAGTGACGGGCTCACGCCCCACCTTCGCAAGCTCAGCATTCAAAAACTTCAAGTCAAAGGGCGCGTTATGAATAATCAACTCGGCGCCTTCGATGAATTTTAAAAATTCGTCAGCCTGATCTTTAAAGCGAGGCTTGTCGGACAGAAAGTCTGTCGTCAAGCCGTGTACACCTAGCGCACCCGGATCACTCTCGCGATCTGGATTGAGATAGGTATGGAAGTGATTGTCGGTGACACCCCGATTGAGCACCTCGACAGCACCGATCTCAACGATACGATGTCCGTGAGCGGGATCGAGTCCGGTCGTTTCAGTATCAAGAATGATCCAACGCATGGGTGCAGTCGCCGTAAAAGTGTGAATTTAGCTTCTTATTTTAGCGCGGGCTTCTTCGACGCCACGATTCGCTAACAGGTCGGCGCGTTCGTTTCCCGGATCGCCGGCATGGCCTTTGACCCACTGCCAGCGGATCTCGTGTTTGGCGACTTCTTCAGACATCAGTTGCCAGAGATCGGCATTTTTAACGGGTTTTTTGTCCGCGGTTTTCCAGCCGCGCTGTTTCCAGCCGTGGATCCACTCGGTCATGCCTTTCATCACGTACTGAGAGTCAACATGGAGCGTGACGGCGCAAGGCCGTTTAAGCGCGCGCAATGCCTCGATCACCGCCATCATTTCCATCCGGTTGTTGGTAGTCAGGGGCTCGCCGCCATGGAGGGTTTTCTCAACCTGTCCAAACTTGAGTAATGCGCCCCAGCCGCCTAAGCCAGGATTGCCTTTGCAGGCGCCATCCGTCCAAATCTCTACATTTTCTTCAGTTTGCATCATTTACGCTGCTATTTATTTTTTGTGGGGTTGAGTTTTGTTGCATGGCGACGCTAGCGGCACGACGGGCAGATCGTTTGACGGACTTTGTTTTCCAGTTGGGCTTAAGCAGGGTCATGCCATGCACGCGTTTGACGGCTGACACGACGTAAACCGCACCACAGGACGGCCACCAACGATCGCCAGCTGACTCAAAGAATGCCATACGTTCTAACCACTTTTTAGTGCGAGATGGCGGAACATAGCAACCGAAGTGACCAAGTTCGATCTCAAATGACAGCAGTTTCAACCAATCCTTGAGCCGCGACAGGGGGACTTGCTGGCCAATCTCTGAAGGTAACCAGGGTTTGAGGAGTGGCGTGCTCTGACGCAATCCCCATAAACTCCAAGGATTGAAGCCCGCAATCACCACGCGCCCCTCCGGAACCAGGATGCGATCGACCTCTCTGAGGACTTGGTGCGGATTGGCTGCTGTCTCTAACGTGTGCGGTAAAACCACTAAGTCCATGCTTTCGCTGTCAAAAGGCAGAAACTCCGGCTCGGCTTGGACCATACCTGCCCAGTCATTCGCAGGCGCAGAAACCGGTAAATCCGGCCCGACGAAAGCTTTAAAGGGCATTCTGTTGGCGCGCAGCAGATCCAGCTCCGGCAAACCCACCTGAAGTGCCCGGTAACCGAAGACGTTATCGACCATGGCATCAAAGCGCGCATGCTCCCAATTTCGGGCATATTGACCCGGATCGGTGTTTAACCACGCACTCAGACTTACAATGGTGGATTGTTGTGTTGACACGCTGTTCCTGAAAAATATAAATGTCTGCTGATTCAAACTTACCTAGTTCCGCTCGCGACAGCAATACGCTTGCCCAAACGACTGGGATTATTCCCCTCAACGCATTTAGCGATAACTATATCTGGCTCATCACCAACGGCACGCATGCCATGGTGGTCGATCCCGGTCAGGCCGCGCCCGTTGAGCATGCACTCGCTGAGCGCAACCTATCGCTTGTCGCCATTTTACTCACCCATCACCATCAAGACCATGTCGGCGGTGTTACCGAGCTCGTGGCCCAAACGGGCGTCAAGGTATACGGCCCCGCGGGAGAGGTCTTGCCGATCTGTGATGTAGCCTTGGTTGAAGGCGACAAAATCACCAATCAGGACCTACAGCTGTCCCTCTCCGTTCTCGATGTCCCTGGCCATACTGCGGGTCACATCGCGTTAGCGGGGGAAATCGCAGGTCAACCCGTCTTGTTCTGTGGAGACACGCTATTTGCTGCGGGTTGTGGCCGTTTATTTGAGGGCACTCCGGCGCAGATGGACGAGTCACTGGCCAAACTCGCCGCCCTTCCCGCTGCAACCGCGGTGTATTGCGCCCACGAGTACACCCTTTCTAATATGCGTTGGGCGCGCATCGTCGAGCCTGACAATCAGACCCTCCAAAGCTGGCAAGTACGCGCCGAACAGCAGCGCGCCGAGGGTCAGCCGACGTTGCCTAGCTCAATCGGGCAAGAGTTATCCTGCAATCCGTTTTTACGCGCTCGACAGCCTGCCGTGGCCAAAGCCGCGGCGCAATGGGCTGAGCACACCCTCAACACGCCGGTCGAGGTCTTTGCCGCGCTGAGAGAGTGGAAAAACAATTTTCGTTGATGTTGATGCTTAATATTCAAACCCTCTTGACGCGTGTTCTCGCCTTGGTGGCAGTGCTCATTTTGGCAGGTTGTGCGGGCATGTCTGGCACAGACAGCCGCGATGGTGGGCAGGATACGTCCCAAACGATCGACCTCACCGTTCCCGCACCTGATGCGTGGGAACGCATTCGGCGGGGCTATGCTATCCCCAACCTCAATACCCCTCTCGTCGACAAATGGACGGCCTACTACGCCAGACACCCTGAGTCGATGAACCGCATGGCCAATCGGGCGGGTAAATATCTCTATTACATCGTAGAGGAAATCAATCGTCGAGGGTTGCCTACCGAACTGGCACTCCTACCGTTTGTTGAGAGTGCCTACAATCCTATCGCCTACTCGCACGCCAACGCTTCTGGCTTGTGGCAGTTTATTCCCAGCACCGGTACGCAATTCAAGCTCAAACAAGACTGGTGGCACGACCAGCGACGTGACCCGATCGCCTCGACGAATGCCGCGCTCGATTACTTAGAGTATCTGTTTGAGTTTCAAGGCGACTGGTATCTCGCGCTTGCCTCGTACAACTGGGGAGAAGGCGCGGTTCAGAGGGCCGTCAAAAAAAATGCGGCGGCGGGCAAACCCACCGACTACTTGTCGCTCAACATGCCAGCAGAAACGCAAAATTATCTGCCTAAACTTCAGGCGATTAAAAATATTGTTGCTGATCCAAAGAAATACTTAGTCGCATTGCCGAACGTCGACAATTCGCCTTACTTTGTCTCTGTCAAGAAAACGGTCAATATCGACTACGTACTCGCAGCACAGTTTGCCGAGATGCCTCTTGAGGATTTTCAAGCGTTAAACCCATCCTTCAACCAACCAGTCATTTCCGTCAAGGAAAATCACGCCGTGATCTTGCCGCGTGACCGCGTCGCAATTTACAACAAGAATATCGCCCAGTATCGAGGAGATCTCACCTCGTGGAAATCGTATGAAGCAGCGGACGGCGAAAGCATCACCGCGATTGCGAGCAAGTTTGGCGTTCCCGAAGGTCGACTGCGACAAGCCAACCGTATTCCCGCTAATGTCCGTCTAACGAGTGCAGAAACTTTGCTCATCCCTGGACCAAGTGGCGAGGGGATCCGTCTGAATCCCGCGGACAAGACTTCCTTGGCGCAAGCTGGTAGAGTTAATACAACTCAAACGACTAACGCACGGGCAGCAACTCGCCCACCAGCCGCGAGCCCTGGGCGCAGTCCCGCCGCCAGCGCTCCGGCCTCGGCGCGTCCGACCCTGCGCCTACATACCGTTCGCGCTGGTGACACACTCAGCAGCATCGCACAACAATACGGCACGTCGGCGGCCTCGATTCGCGCACTGAACAACTTAAAATCTAATACTTTGCGGGCAGGTGCTAAATTGCGCATACCAAGCGTAATCAGCAGCAACTAATTTTTCTATTATTTTTTATTTCTAGGATTGATTCATGGGCTTTCTTTCTGGCAAACGTATTCTGATTACTGGCGTGATCTCTAACCGCTCGATTGCCTATGGCATCGCAAAAGCTTGTCACGAACAGGGTGCCGAGCTTGCCTTTACGTTTGTGGGCGAACGCTTTCATGAGCGCGTGACGGAGTATGCTGCCGAGTTTGGCAGCAAGATTGTCCTGCCCTGTGATGTGGGCGATGATGCTCAGATCGAAGCGACGTTCACCGAGCTCGCCAAGCATTGGGATGGACTCGATGGTTTGGTGCACTCCATCGGCTTTGCCCCACGCGAAGCGATCACCGGACAATTCTTGGACGGACTCTCGCGCGAGGCCTTCCGAATCGCACATGATATTTCTTCTTATAGTTTCCCAGCTATGGCCAAGGCTGCTCGGCCCATGATGCAGGGTCGTAATGGCGCACTGCTGACTTTGACCTATTTAGGCGCAGAAAAAGCCATGTCCAACTACAACACAATGGGACTGGCCAAAGCCTCACTCGAAGCCTCTGTGCGTTACTTGGCCGCAAATCTTGGACCCGAGGGCATCCGCTCAAATGCTATTTCCGCAGGTCCGATCAAGACCCTGGCTGCCAGCGGCATCAAAGATTTTTCAAGCATCCTCAAGGTAGTTGAGGAAAATGCGCCGTTGCGCAGCAATGTCACGATCGAACAGGTCGGTAATGTCGCGGCCTTTTTACTGTCAGACTTGTCCTCTGGTGTCACGGGAGAGATCATTCACGTGGACTCGGGTTTTTCCAACGTGCTCTCTGGCCTGATCGCTTAGTCAATCAATACGCCAGAGGCCTAGGACATCGGCTTGCTTAATGCATCCCGGTCAGATACATGAGTAGCGCGCCGATCGTCCCTGCCCCCAAAATAAGATAGACAGGGTTGATGCGTGTGCGCAATAACAAACCAAACACCACCAAGGCAAGAGCGATCGTTAAGGGTCCGACTATCGCGGCTTTTGCTACTGCATAGACACCCGAACACATCAGTCCAATCGAAATAGGCTCTAACGCGCTCTGTACCGATCGTCTCCAAGGCCGCTCACCGATTTTGTTCCACAGACGTCCAACCGCTAAACAGAAGATGCTCGATGGAATGAAAAAAGATAACAAGACAACCGCCGCCCCCAATAAATCGGCGATCTGAAAACCAAAGACCAACACCATCATCATGTTGGGACCGGGTGCGAGCTGTCCTAAGCTGTATATGTGAACAAAAGCGGTGTGATCGATACCAAAATGCTGCGCCAAAATGGTCTGCATTTCCGGCAGAACCGCTGTCCCGCCCCCAACTGCCAGCACGGACAACATTCCAAACGTCGTCGCCAGTTGCAGCAAGGCGCTCATTTGCGAGGCTCCTCTGGGCGCGGACGATAAAGATACAAGCCAATCGGCACCATAATGAGCAGTACGGTGACAAGAGAGAGCTTAACGATGCTCATCAAGACAAAAGTCGCCACAATGATCGACAGTGAACGCATATGCCGAAAATGTTGATCACCAATTTTGTAGGTAATTGAAGCCAGGAGACCCGTTGCACCCGCCGCCACGCCTGCAAGCAAAATATTCATCACCGGATGATCCGCGCCTTCGCTATAGACAAGACCCGCGATCAATACAAACAGCCCCCCCGGTAACACCAAACCAACGGCAGCGATACAAGCGCCCCAAAAACCACGGAGTCGATCACCCGCGAGGAGCGCGAGGTTGACAGAATTGAGGCCTGGCATCGTTTGACTGATCGCAAGCGTCGCCATGAATTCGTCCGGCGAGAGCCACTTACGTTTATCTACAAGGAGGATGCGCTCATACGCCACGATGCCGCCGCCAAAGCTGACCGCTCCGATCAACAGAAACTCTCTGAAAATCACCCAAAGCGTTGGCGTCATTCCTCAGTTCCATAAACAAGTGCAGTCTTGGTACTGCCTTTTATCAACCAATCTGAAATAGCAAGTTGCAAATTTTTGAAAAAATTATCGGCAAGTTGATGGGCGGCGACATCATCACGATTTAACTTAGTGACGCGATAGGAATATGCCAGTTCGCCCACAATTGGCTCGCCTACGCTGCGCATCCAAATCGCCACATCGCAATGTGCGCTGACATTTGGACTAAACACGATATTGCCGAGTGGCAGACAGGCCTCAAGAATCTTGTTGCTTGTCCCACCGACAACAGATATGGGAGTCTCAGGACTGAGTTGTAAGCGAACCAAGTCGGGGAACACACGCACGATACTCCCCATATTGCGTTCGAAAACCTGATCGACCGGGACGGAATCCATGATCGAATTATTGGAATAAATCAACCGCGTGCTGCCGGGCGTCTCGCCTCGCAAAATTTCTTCTTTGAGACGCAACTTAACCTTATAGGGTGCATCAGGTGCAGGGTCATAGGCAATGGAAGCCTGTAAAGACTTGGCACGGCACTTCAAGGTGACTTCGCACCAGTCGTCA
>CAMAYM010000105.1 GCA_945862495.1 Bordetella parapertussis
AGCTGTACGTGCGATCACGAACAAAGGTGTAAACATCGCAGTGGGTACGCCCATCATGTGGTACGACACGGCTGAGAACCAGTCGAGGTTGGCGAACATTTTCTTCGCATCCCACATCACGGCCTCGAGGCGATCCGCGATGTCATACATCTTGGTGGTGCCGGCTTTCTTTGACAGACGCAAGGCGACTTCTTTAATCACCTTGTTGCGTGGATCAGAGATCGTATAGACAGGGTGACCGAAACCGATGATGACTTCTTTATTTTCAACGCGTGCGCGCACGTCGGCTTCAGCTTCGTCAGGCGTCTCATAGCGCTTTTGAACTTCAAACGCGACTTCGTTCGCGCCACCGTGCTTGGGGCCGCGCAGGGCACCGATACCGCCCGCAATCGCTGAGTACATATCTGAGCCTGTGCCCGCAATGACGCGGCAGGTAAAGGTCGATGCATTGAACTCGTGCTCTGCGTACAAAATGAGTGAGGTGTGCATGGCACGCACCCAGTCTGCATTTGGTTTCTTGCCATGCAACAGGTGCAGGAAGTGCGCGCCGATCGAGTCGTCATCGGTTTGAACATCGATGATGCGACCATTGTGGCTAAAGTGATACCAGTAGAGCAGGGCAGAGCCGAGGTTGGCCATCAGGCGGTCAGCGATATCGCGCGCATCAGGCGTGTTGTGGTCTTCTTTTTCTGGCAGGATGCAGCCAAGGGCGGAGGCGGCGGTGCGCATGACGTCCATCGGGTGGCTGGCGGCTGGCAGAGACTCGAGAACGGTCTGCAGTTGTGCTGGCAGGCCACGCATCGAACGCAGTTTTTCTTTATAAGCAGCGAGCTCAGCTTTGTTAGGCAGTTTGCCGTGAATCAGCAGGTGCGCGATTTCTTCAAATTCGCTGGTGTCAGCGAAATCAAGAATGTCATATCCGCGGTAATGCAAGTCGTTACCGCTGCGACCGACTGTACACAGGGCTGTGTTACCCGCTGTCACACCTGAGAGTGCAACGGATTTTTTAGGTTTGAAAACAGGTGCTGCAGTCTCGACAGCTTTCGCTGGAGCAGCGCGTTTTACAGTTTTTTTTGTCGTGGCCATATTGATTCTCTCAATGAATTATTTGGATTTGCCCTGAGCAAACAGCACGTCTAGTTTGCCTTCGAATTCGTGATAGTTGATGCGGTCGTACAGTTCGTCACGCGTTTGCATGATGTCGATGACATTACGCTGATGACCGTCACGACGGATGGCGGTATACACCGTCTCTGCAGCTTTGTTCATGGCACGGAACGCTGACAGCGGGTAGAGCACCATGCCCACGCCTGAGCTGCGTAACTCATCCACTGAAAAGAGTGGAGTTTTACCAAATTCAGTGATGTTGGCGAGCAAGGGTACGCTGACCGCTTTTGAAAACTTTTCAAACGTAGCAAGGTCGTAGGCTGCCTCGGCAAAAATTGCATCCGCACCCGCCTCAACGCAGGCAATCGCACGCTCAATCGCTGCGTCCACGCCATGCGAGGCGATCGCATCGGTTCGGGCGATCAGGTAGAAACTGTCATCTGTGCGTGCATCGGCCGCAGCCTTGACGCGGTCGCGCATTTCTTCAGTCGACACTATTTCCTTACCTGGGCGATGACCGCAGCGCTTGGCGCCGACTTGGTCTTCGATGTGGCAACCGGCTGCACCGAATTTGCTCAAACTCTGGATGGTGCGCGCGATGTTAAAGGCTGAGGGACCGAAGCCAGTGTCGATGTCGACGATCAACGGTGTATCGCAGACGTCCGTGATGCGGCGAACATCAGTCAGGACGTCATCAAGTGTATTGATGCCCAGATCGGGCAGACCCAGCGAACCTGCTGCAACGCCGCCACCGGAGAGGTAGATGGCCTTAAAGCCGGCGCGCTTGGCAAGCAGAGCGTGGTTGGCGTTGATGGCGCCGATAATTTGCAAAGGCTTTTCGGCTGCGAGTGCTTCGCGAAACCGTTGACCAGCGGGGGCTTGTTTGGACATCATGATCTCCGTGACGAATATTGATCTTTTGAAAAATGATCTTATAAAAAAATGGGCCCTTGTGGGGCCCATTAACTCGGTGCTTACTTGAGCAAATGAGCGACTGCGTCGCGCTCTTCTGTCAGCTCTTTGAGCGTCAGGTCCATGCGCTCGCGCGAGAACGCGTCCACTTCAAGACCTGTTACGCGGTGATATTCACCACCTTCGCAGGTGACGGGCACGCCGTACATGATGCCTTCAGGGATGCCATAAGTACCATCCGAAGGAACGCCCATGGTGACCCATTTGCCGTTTGTGCCCAACACCCAATCACGCACGTGATCGATGGCGGCATTCGCGGCCGATGCGGCGGATGATAAACCGCGCGCTTCAATGATGGCGGCGCCGCGCTTGCCGACGGTAGGCAAGAACACGTCGCGGTTCCAGGCTGCGTCGTTGATCAGTTTTTCTACGCTCTGACCACCAATGGTGGCAAAACGGTAGTCCGCATACATAGTGGGTGAGTGGTTGCCCCACACTGCGAGTTTTTGAATCTCAGCAACAGGCTTGCCCATTTTTGAAGCCAACTGTGACAAGGCACGGTTGTGATCCAGGCGCAGCATGGCGGTAAAGTTTTTCGCTGGCAGGCTAGGTGCAGATTTCATTGCGATGTAAGCATTTGTGTTTGCAGGGTTGCCGACCACCAGCACTTTGACGTTGCGGTTTGCCACTGCGTCTAGCGCTTTACCTTGTGCGGTGAAAATGGCGGCATTCACCGCCAGCAGGTCTGCACGTTCCATACCTGGGCCGCGTGGACGCGAACCGACGAGCAAGGCGACTTCGACGTCTTTAAATGCTTCGAGTGGGTCGCTATGGGCTGTCATGGATTGCAACAAAGGAAAAGCGCAATCATCAAGCTCCATCATCACGCCCTTAAGCGCTTTTTGAGCTTTTTCGTCCGGAATTTCCAGCAGTTGCAAAATAACGGGCTGGTCTTTGCCAAGCATTTCACCTGAAGCGATACGGAACAAAAGGGCGTAACCGATCTGGCCTGCTGCACCAGTAACCGCAACACGCATGGCGGGTTTGGACATAACGATCTCCGATAGAACTGAGAGGATTGTGAGAAAAGGTAACAAAGAGTTTAGCTTTTTTGTGGCACGTCTTTTTAAAGAGGCGATGCACAAGAAAATCAGCCTTCAAATGCTAATGCAAAGTCAGTCGTTTCGTCAACGATCTTATATCTTATATAAGACACAAGAGTGGTAGACTTTTAGCTTGCGTTATGCAACAATCATTGCATGATTTTTAAAAGCCCTTCCGATGTCTGATAGCGCTCAACCTCGTACCGCCTTAGCCGACTCTGGAGCGAGTACGGCCGCTGCATTTAGCCCTCTTTATCAGCAGATAAAAGCATTGCTGGTCAAGTCGCTTGATGCCGGTGAGTGGAAGCCTGGCGAGTCTATTCCCAGCGAGATTGAGTTGGCTGCGCGTTTTCAGGTGAGCCAGGGAACGGTGAGAAAGGCGGTGGATGAGTTAGCGGGCCAAAACATATTGCTTAGACGGCAAGGCAAGGGTACCTTTGTGGCGACCCATCTCGAGCCGCGGGTGCGCTTCAGGTTTTTGAGACTTGCGCCAAATGAAGGGGCGCCCGAGCCCGCACAAAGCAAGGTGCTAGATTGTCGTCGTATCCGTGCAAATGCCGAAGTTGCGCGTGCGCTTGAGATCAAGCCAGGTGAGCCTGTGGTAGTGATTCGTCGTGTGTTGTCTTTCTCTAATGTTCCAACTGTTGTCGACGATATTTATTTGCCTGGCGCCTTGTTCAAGGGTTTGACCGCAGATTTGTTAAATGATTACTCGGGGCCTTTGTACGGATTGTTTGAGTCTGAATTTGATATCAGTATGGTGCGTGCTGATGAAAAGCTTCGGGCTGTCGCAGCGCCAGACGATATTGCTCAGGCGCTTGGTTTAGCGGCTTCAATACCCCTACTTTGTGTAGAGCGAATTTCCTTCACCTATGGAAACCGTCCTGTAGAATTACGTATCGGTCATTATGTGACTAGTGAGTATTATTACCGTAATAGTTTGAATTAATTGATTTTTTTACTTTTTTACCTACATGCTTTACATGAGTGAAAATAGCGTGTTTTCTCTTATCCAACTGTTCTCTGTTCGAGGTCGTTATGTCTGACTCAGCTAACAAGCCGCGTCCTCAGTTCCGTAACATCCATGTTACTGATTTGATGAAGTATCGCTTGCCGATGGCCGGAAAGGTTTCCATTCTTCACCGCGTAAGCGGAGCGTTACTCTTTCTGTGTTTACCCTTCCTCATTGCATTGTTTGCAATGAGTTTCGTGAGCCAATCTGGGTTCAATGCACTCTCCATGGTCATTGGTCATCCCATCGTGAAGCTGATTCTTTTAGTCCTGATCTGGGGTTACCTACATCACTTCTGTGCTGGCATTCGGTACTTGATCCTTGATTTGCATATCGGTCTTGACAAAGAATCGGCTGCGAAAAGCGCAAGTCTCGTGATGGGTGTGAGCTTGGCGCTTACGTTGGTTTTCGGTCTCAAATTATTCGGAGTGTGGTGATGGTTCCCGTCGATAAAATCGGTCCTAAGCGTCTGGTCGTTGGCGCGCACTACGGTACGGGTGAGTTTATTGCTCAGCGTGTCACGGCCATTATTCTTGCTGTTTACACACTCGTACTGTTGGTCGGTATCCTCACAATGTCGGGCTTCAATTACGAGGGATGGAAAAACCTTTTCACATTCACCGTGCTGTTTATGCCAGTAGGACAGATCCTCGCGACGCTCGCGATGTTTTCGCTGGCCTGGCATGCTTGGATTGGCGTGCGTGACATTTGGATGGACTACATCAAGCCCGTAGGCCTTCGTATTTTTTTACTGGTCCTGACAATCCTTTGGTTAGTCGGATCGGTCGTGTACTTTGTACACATCCTCTGGAGAAACTAAGCCGTGGCAGCAATCAAATCAAATTTACCGCGTCGTCAATTTGACGTGGTGGTCGTAGGTGCTGGCGGAGCTGGCATGCGTTGCTCGCTTCAACTCGCAAATGCGGGCTTGTCCGTTGCAGTGCTTTCAAAGGTCTTTCCAACACGCTCGCACACAGTGGCGGCGCAAGGTGGCATTGGTGCTTCTTTAGGCAACATGAGCGAAGACAATTGGTACTGGCACATGTATGACACCGTCAAGGGTTCGGATTGGCTTGGCGACCAAGATGCAATCGAATTTATGTGTCGCGAAGCACCCAATGCTGTGTATGAGCTTGAGCACATGGGTATGCCTTTTGACCGTAACCCTGATGGCACCATTTATCAGCGTCCATTTGGTGGGCACACCGCCAATTTTGGTGAAAAGCCCGTGCAGCGTGCCTGTGCCGCTGCTGACCGCACAGGCCATGCCCTTTTACATACCCTTTATCAGCGTAACGTTGCTTCACGCACACAGTTTTTCGTTGAGTGGTTGGCGCTAGATCTCATCCGTAACGATGCAGGCGATGTGTTGGGCGTGACGGCGCTTGAGATGGAAACTGGCGAAATCTATATTTTTGAAGCCAAGACAACGGTGATTGCAACCGGCGGTGCAGGGCGTATTTGGGCTGCATCGACCAACGCCTTCATCAATACGGGTGACGGAATGGGTATGTGCGCTCGTGCGGGCATTCCCATGATGGATATGGAATTTTGGCAGTTTCACCCCACTGGCGTAGCCGGTGCTGGCGTGCTGATTACTGAAGGTGTGCGCGGAGAGGGCGGTATCCTCCTCAACAAGGATGGCGAGCGCTTCATGGAGCGTTATGCCCCGACCTTGAAAGACTTGGCTCCGCGCGATTTTATCTCGCGTTGTATGGATCAGGAAATCAAAGAAGGTCGTGGCTGTGGACCGGACGGCGCCTACGTTCACCTCAAGCTCGACCACCTCGGCGCAGATGTGATCAATAAGCGCTTGCCTTCGATTCTAGAAATCGGACACAAGTTTGCCAACGTTGATGCCACCAAAGAGCCCATTCCTGTTGTCCCAACTATCCATTATCAGATGGGCGGCATCCCTTGTAACTACAATGGTCAGGTCACCACGTGGGACGGCAAACAGGCCAATATTGTCAATGGCCTTTATGCGATAGGCGAGTGCTCGGCGACTTCTGTGCACGGTGCGAACCGCTTGGGAACCAACTCCTTGTTGGATCTGATCGTGTTTGGTCGTGCTGCAGGTAACCACATTGTTGCGGCACACCCTGAGCGTCAGCATGCTCATCAGCCATTGCCACAAGAGTCTGTGGACTTTTCAATTGATCGGGTCAACAAACTCGAGCAGCGCAAAACCGGCGAAAAGGCCCAAGTCGTGGGCAACGAAATCCGTAATGCAATGCAACAGCACTGCGGCGTGTTCCGCACGATGGCTTCTCTCAAAGAAGGCGTGGCAAAGATCGATGCCTTGGCCGAGAAAGTCGACAACATCGCTTTCCAGGACAAGTCCAAGGTCTTTAACACCGCACGTATTGAGGCGCTTGAACTAAGCAACATGATCGAAGTGGCACGTTCGACGATTCACTCAGCCGCAGCACGCACGGAAAGCCGTGGCGCCCACGCACTGGATGATTTCCCGACGCGTGATGATGACAATTGGATCAAACATACGCTGTGGTACTCGGAAGGCAATCGCCTCGATTACAAGCCTGTGCAGATGCAGCCACTCACAGTCGAAAGCTTCCCGCCCAAGACCCGTACATTCTAAGTCAGGATATCTGGAATAAATCATGAGCAAAAAACGCATCGTGAAGTTTGAAATTTACCGCTACGATCCTGACAAGGATGAGCGTCCATATATGCAAAAACTCGAAGTTGAGTTGCAGCCTACTGACAAGATGTTGCTAGATGCGTTGATCCGCATCAAGATGGACGTCGATGACAGCTTGGCGCTGCGCCGTTCATGCCGCGAAGGCGTGTGTGGCTCAGATGCCATGAACATCAATGGTAAAAATGGACTGGCCTGCACAACCAACATGCTCGAACTCAAAGAGCCTGTGGTTTTGCGCCCGCTTCCAGGTCTGCCAGTGATTCGCGATCTGATCGTCGATATGACACAATTCTTTAACCAGTACCACTCTATTCGCCCTTACTTGATCAACGACACGCCACCGCCCGAAAAAGAGCGTCTGCAGTCGCCCGAGGCGCGCGAAGAGCTGGATGGCTTGTACGAGTGTATTTTGTGTGCCTGTTGCTCGACCTCTTGCCCATCATTTTGGTGGAACCCCGACAAGTTTGTGGGGCCTGCCGGGTTGTTACAAGCGTATCGCTTTATTGCGGATACCCGCGATCATGCGACGGCCGAGCGTCTCGATAACCTCGAAGACCCTTACCGCTTGTTCCGCTGCCACACGATTATGAATTGTGTAGACGTGTGTCCAAAGGGTCTAAACCCATCGCGCGCGATTGGTAAGATCAAAGAAATGCTTGTGCGTCGTACGGTTTAACAAAGAGCTCAAATGGGAACATTATCAGATCAGGATCGAATCAGGTTGCGTTGGCGTGCCAGACGTGGCTTACTGGAAAATGATCTGATTCTCACCCAGTATCTCGATACGTATCAAGCAGAATTGACGGATGTCGAAGTTGGCGCGCTGACCCAATTGTTTGAGCTTGGAGATAACGAACTGTTAGACTTACTATTAGGTCGTGTTGAGCCCAAGGGGGCGCTTGACCGGCCCGCAGTCAAGATGGTGCTGGCGCAAATACGCGCGGCATAGACAGCATCTTGTCTTGCTAACCAAATTTAAACGAAGGAATTACGTATGAAACTGTCCGACAATAAAGCCACGTTATCGTTTTCAGACGGTAGCCCTTCGGTTGATTTTCCTATGTACGACGGTAGCGTCGGCCCTCAGGTGATCGACATTCGTAAGCTTTACGGTCAGACTGGTTTGTTTACGTACGATCCTGGGTTTTTGTCGACCGCTTCGTGCACTTCCAACATCACATATATCGACGGTGATAAGGGTGAGCTACTTTATCGTGGTTACCCGATCGAAGAGCTCGCAGTCAACTGTGATTTTATGGACATCAGTTACCTGATTCTCAACGGTGAGTTGCCTGACGCTAAGCAAAAAATTGATTTTGACACGCTCGTGACGCATCACACGATGGTCAACGAGCAGATGCATTTTTTCCTGCGCGGTTTCCGTCGTGATGCCCATCCGATGGCTGTCTTGACAGGTTTGGTCGGTGCATTGTCAGCGTTCTATCACGACTCGACAGACATCACCAACCCGCATCACCGCCATGTTTCAGCGATTCGTTTGATCGCCAAGATGCCGACACTTGTTGCCATGGCATACAAGTACTCGCAAGGTCAGCCTTACATCTATCCACAAAACGATCTTTCGTATACGGGCAACTTCCTGCGTATGATGTTCGCAACGCCTTGCGAAGAGTATGTGGTCAATCCAGTTGTCGAGCGCGCACTCGATCGCATCTTTATCTTGCATGCTGATCACGAGCAAAATGCTTCGACCTCGACTGTGCGTTTGTGTGGCTCTTCAGGGACCAATCCTTTTGCCGCGATTGCTGCTGGTGTCGCTTGCTTGTGGGGTCCCGCTCACGGTGGCGCCAATGAAGCATGTTTACAGATGCTCGAAGATCTCCAAGCCAAAGGCGGCATGTCTAAAGTTGGCGAGTTCATGGAGCAGGTCAAAGACAAAAACTCTGGTGTGCGTCTGATGGGTTTTGGTCATCGTGTTTACAAAAACTTTGATCCACGTGCGAAGTTGATGCGCGAAACCTGCTACGAAGTATTGAATGAACTCGGTCTCCAAGATGACCCATTGTTTAAATTGGCAATGACTCTTGAGAAGATTGCTTTG
>CAMAYM010000106.1 GCA_945862495.1 Bordetella parapertussis
GGTTCAGCCTGTGACACTGGCACACGCAAAATTTGACCTGACGCTTTATCTCACGCCGCTCGAAACCGGCGAGATGGAATGTGCGTTTGAATATGATGCAGATCTCTTTTTAACTGAAAGTGTCCAACGTTGGGCGCAGGCTTTTGTTCAACTTCTTGAAGCGTTTGAACAGACGCCCGAGCATCCCGTTACGCAACTTAATTGGATGGGTGCCGAGCAGATCAAAGCGACTATTCAAGCCAGCTCGGGCGAATCACACCCCTTGGCGCCAACACCGCTGACACTCGTCGCTCGCTTTACAGAGCAAGTGAAGCGTACGCCTGACAGTGTTGCCCTCCTGTTTGAAGCGACAAGCAATACCTCTGACTTAAGTACGCTGAGCCCGACTTCCTCATTGACCTACGCCCAACTAGATCAACGCTCCAATCAATTGGCGCGCCACCTCCTTGCGCAAGGTATTCAAAACGATGATGTCGTGGCTATTCTGCTTGAACGCGGCCCCACGATGATTGTCGCAATGCTGGGCGCACTGAAGGCTGGCGCGGGCTATCTACCCTTGGACCCTGAAGTCCCCCAAGAACGATTGTCCTATATGCTGCGGGACAGTCAATCCCGAGTACTCTTGACCACCTCAAAGCAGCAACAGCGTCTTGGTACTGAGGTTGGCTCGACGCAAGTCTTGAACCTTGATACTTCAGAAGTTGATGCGGCAATTAGCGCACAAGCAACGCAAGATGTCCTGGATGCGGAGCGATCGGGTACTCTCCTTTCTGAACAACTCGCCTATCTGATTTACACCTCGGGTTCAACTGGCCTGCCAAAAGGTGCTGGCAATACCCATCGTGCGATTGTGAATCACATGGATTGGGTACAGTCAGTCATGCATCTGCAGCCTGGCGACCGTGTGTTGCAAAAGACTGCGATTGGTTTTGATGTGGCAGTTTGGGAATGGTTTGCGCCTCTTATGACAGGCGCGACCTTGGTCATTGCAAAACCGGGTGGACAGAAAGATGCCGCCTACTTACATCAAGCGATTGATGCCTATGGCATCACGATGATTCACTTCGTCTCTTCGATGCTGGAGCTGTTTCTTGAAGAACAACAAGACCTCCAACACGACACACTGCGTTTAATCGTCACTAGCGGTGAAGCGCTAAGCGGTACGCTACAAGAAAAAACACTTCGTGCATTTCCTAGCGTTGAATTTTGGGATTTATACGGACCAACCGAAGCAGCAATTCACGTGTCGGCCTGGCGTTGTCGCGCCGCAGACGGGCGTGCTCAACCGCCAATTGGGTATCCTGTTTGGAATACGCATCTCTTTATTCTCGATCCCTCACTGAATCCCGTTCCCGAGGGCGTAGTGGGCGAGCTCTATATTGCAGGTGAGGGTCTGGCCCGCGGCTACCTCGGTCGCGCAGCCCTGACAGCAGAGCGATTTATTGCCTGTCCCTTACTCTCGCCAGGCGAACGCATGTATCGCTCCGGTGACCTTGCGCGTAAACGCGCAGACGGTGCGATCGAATATCTCGGTCGCGCGGATGATCAAGTCAAGATTCGTGGTTTCAGGATCGAGCTTGGCGAAATCGAAGCCGCTTTACTCGCGACCTCTCCCGAACTCAATCAAGCGGCAGTGATTGCTATTTCTAATGGTTCTGATGCACGTTTAGCGGCTTATCTCGTTGGGCATCACAATCAGACGATCCCGACGGCTGCGACTTTACGTTCACGTTTGGCTGTAAAACTACCTGACTATATGGTGCCCGCGCATCTCATCGTGCTGGAAAAGCTCCCACTCAATGCAAACGGGAAACTGGACCGGCGTGCTTTACCTGCTCCTGAATTATCGATGGAGACGACAGACTTCATATTGCCCACAACCGCAATGGAAACACTGCTGTGTCGCTTGTTTAGTGAAGTCATCGGCCTCAATTCCGTCAGCGCTGATGCCAGTTTCTTTGAGACTGGAGGTCAATCCCTTTCTGCGATGCGCCTTGTGGCGAGAGTCCGTAAAGAGCTTGGCGTTGCCTTACCTCTTCGCCTTCTGTTTGAAAATACGACGCCGCAAACGCTTGCGCCGCATCTAGAAATGCTTACCCAAGAATTAGGATCGATCCTAAGTCCAGGTATTGGGCAAGGACCAAACGATCAAGTCACCCTTTCCTTTGGTCAGCGTCGCCTTGGCACCTTGGATCGCATCGATGGGCCGTCGGCTGCCTACAATATGTCGGCCGTACTCAATTTGAAGGGTACGCTTTCCGTCGATGCGCTCGGTCAGGCTTTAGTGAGTCTAGTTGAGCGTCACACGACTTTGCGTACCGTCATGCAAGAAGATGAGCACGGAGTATTGTTCGGGCTAGTTCGACCCACCCCCTCAGCTGATGAACTTTTGACCGTCGAAACTCTTTCAGTTTTGACCAATGATGCTGATCTTGCACAAAGTGTTCGCTCAAAAATCGAAGCTGAAGCAGCACGCCCATTCAAACTGGAACAAGACTACTCATTGCGTACACTTTTGGTAGTGCATCATTCACAGCACGCGACCTTACTCCTCACAGTCCATCACCAGGCAGCAGATGCAATCTCGGTGGGTATTTTGGCACGCGAGCTCAACGAGGCCTATCAAGCATTTTGTGAAGCGCGCGCAACCACATGGTCAAAGCTACCTGTGAGTTATGCCGATTGGGCAGCTTGGCAACAAACAACATTGCAGACTTCTGCAACAGGCCGTATCCAAAAGATCAAGGAGCGCCTAGTCGATTTCCCAGATTTATTGACCTTACCTTTAGATCGTCCAAGACAAAAGGAAAGTGCACGTCCAGCAAGACATGCTCCCATTGCGCTCGATGCACACATCTCTGACAAACTACGTGCGTGTGCCGCACAAAATGACACCACCTTGTTTGTTGTGTTGTTAGCAGCCTATGCAGCAACTCTTTCTCGTCTCGCCGGTCAACAAGCGGTCGTCATCGGCTCACCCGTTGCAGGTCGTCAACATCTTGAAACTGAAGGTCTCATTGGCTTTTTGCTCAATACCCTCGCCATTCCCTTGCATACCAATGGCTTGATGACGGGCGCAGCGTTGATTGCGCAGAGTAAAAGCAGTGTTAATGCCGCCTTAGTGGATCAAGATATTCCTTTTGAGCGTCTCATTGAAGACCTGGGAGTAACACGCTCCTTGCACCACAGTCCGTTGTTTCAGGCTATGTTCGCCTTTCAGGCAGAAGTCTCTGCGCCTTTTGCATTGGCCGACTTAGTGACTCAACAAGAGATTTTGGGCTCTGCCTCAGCTAAATACGACCTGACTTTGCATTTACGCCCTGAGGCCGATGGGAGTTTGAGCGGTTCGTTTGAGTACGATTGCGACCTTTTCAACGAAGAAAGTGTTGAACGTTGGGCGCGGTCATTTGAAGTATTGACTGCCGCACTTGTCTCCCAACCCGATACATCCCTACAAATGCTCCCATTAATGGGTCATAGCGCGCGTGAGGAAACGCTTGCTTTGGGACGGGGTGCAACCGTCTCGCTTGACGAACATGAACTGACGCTCTCGGGCGCCTTTGAAAAGCAAGTTCAACGCACACCAGAAAAGATTGCGCTCGAGTTTCATGATCAGAGATTGACTTATCAAGAGCTGAATGCGCGTGCGAATCAGTTAGCGCACTATCTCATTCATGCTGGCATTCGCTGTGACGATGTGGTCGCAATGATGCTGGATCGGACACCTGATCTGATTATTGCGCTTCTGGCCATCAATAAGGCAGGCGCTGGCTATCTACCACTTGACGTAGAGTATCCACAGAGTCGACTGGCTTTTATGCTCTCTGATAGTCGAGCAAGCATTGTTCTCAGCCAAGACTGTCATCTTTCTATGTTGAGTGAGGTCGTCTTGCAGGGGGCTCTGTCGACGCGTACCGTTTGCATAGATCAGCAAACCGTTCGGGATGACATCGCAAACCAATCAACAAACAATGTTCTTAATAGCGATCGTAGTGCGCCACTCACGCCCGATCACTTGGTATACATAATGTACACCTCTGGTAGCACCGGCAACCCAAAAGGAGTTGGGTTTTTACATCGTTCATTGATGAATCTTGTGAAATGGCAACATGCTGTGATCCCCAGTGACGCTGAACGCGTGCTGCAATACTCTCCCATCAGCTTTGACGCCTCTGCACAAGAAATCGCTTGGGCCTATTCTAAAGGCGCCACACTTGTATTAGTAGATAACGAGACTAGACGAGATAGTCGAGCACTCGCTCAATATATTCAGGAGCACAAGTTAGCGCATCTATATGCTCCGTTTGTGGTGCTCAATAACCTCGCCGACGCCAAACAAAACTTTGACGTTGACGGGTGGCCAGACGCAGTATTTACTGCGGGTGAGCAATTACAAATCACGCCTGCGATTCGTGCCGCCTACCAAGCGCATCCAAACGCGCGCCTGCACAACCTATATGGCCCCACTGAGGCGCACGTTGTCAGCTACTACTCGATGGATGAGGATTTATCCAAGTGGGAAGAACTTCCACCAATTGGCTATCCCATCTGGAATACTGAACTCTATATCCTCGATGCTACGCTCGAACCCGTACCTGACGGTATTCTTGGTGAACTTTATATGGCTGGCACTGGGCTCGCACGCGGTTATTTCAACCGCCCTGGCTTAACCGCAGAAAAATTCATCGCGAATCCATTCGGTAAACCCGGTGCGCGTATGTATCGGAGTGGTGACGTCGCTGTTCGCCTGCCGAATGGCGCGATTCAATTTCTGGGTCGTGCAGATGATCAGGTCAAAATACGAGGTTTCCGTATTGAACTTGGCGAGGTTGAAACCGCTCTCATCAAGGAATGCCCAGAAGTGAGCAAGGTCGCTGTTGTCGCTCGACAAGTCGGTCAGGCCTCTGAAGACAAGCGCTTAGTGGCGTATGTTGTGGGACGCTCCGGCCAAATGGCTCCTGATGCCACGCAGTTGCGCCTGACCTTACTCAAAACACTCCCGGATTACATGGTTCCAGCGCATTTTGTCGTCATGGAAAAACTACCGCTGAGTCCTGCTGGAAAACTTGATCGGCGCGCACTCCCTGATCCAATCACGCAGCTTGGCGGTGAGGGTGCAGATAAAGTCTGCATACCCCCTAGCAATGACAGCGAGCGTTTGCTGGTGCGTTTATTTCAGGAAATTACTGAAATTGCCGAAGTCAGCACTGACGATAGTTTTTTCTCGATTGGCGGTCATTCCTTGCTGGCGATGAAACTTGTCGCACGCGTCCGACAAGAAACAGAAAAGACACTACCGCTTCGCTCAATCTTTGAACATCCCACACCGCAACAGTTAGCTGTTTACTTGGATGGGATGAATAAACAATCTAGACGCCGCATTCAGTCTGGCATGGGAAGAATTCGCAATGACAACTAAGGTCACATTGTCCTATGGTCAACGTCGCTTATGGGCACTGGATCGTCTAGAGGGCTCATCCGCCACTTACAACATGCCACTCGCTATGCGCGTGAAAGGTGCGTTGGATGTTGAAGCGCTGAGACGCGCTTTTGTGGCGATATGTTCCCGCCATGAGGCGATCCGTACCGTCATGTGCGCTTCTGAAAGTGGTGAGCCCGCTGGATATTTACTAGATCCTCCCAGCAAGGATTCGATACTGAGCATCACAGACTTAAGCGAAATTGCTCAAAACGACCCTGAACAATGCCAGCGCTTAGTCTCTGAATATATTCGCGAAGAAGCCGCCAAGCCTTTCGATCTAGAAAATGACCTGTCATTGCGCGCCGGACTGATTTCACTCAGTCCAAGTGAATCAATATTGATGCTCACCATGCACCATCAGGCTGCAGACGGCGTATCACGCAATATCATTGCAAGAGAGCTTGACGAGGCCTACGAGGCCTTTGCAAAGGGTCAAACACCTTCTTGGCCTGAACTAGAAATTCAATACAGTGACTGGGCCGCTTGGCAGCAAGACAATCTCCAAGAACAGCTTGCGCCTGCTGTAGAACGCGCGAAGGCACGTCTCGCTGACGTACCAGAGCTACTCGCCTTGCCACTCGATCACTCCCGAGATCCAGATCGTATCCGACGCGCTCAAGAAGTCACACTGAAGATTTCAGCCTCAACGGTCGCTGCGCTCGAAGCGCTGGCACGCGCTCAAAACACCACGTTATATACCGCGTTACTTTCTGTGTACGGCGCCACACTTGCTAAACTTTCAAGACAGAATGCGGTTGTCATTGGTTCACCTGTTTCTGGCCGTGACGACGTTGATACTGAAGCGATGGTGGGCTTTCTATTAAATACTGTCGTGATGCCAGTGACCGTCACGGACACGCAGTCTGCGTCTGAGTTGATTGCAAATACCCATCTGACTGTTCAAGATTGTTTAGCAGACCAAGAATTACCTTTTGAGCAACTCGTCGAACACTTGGGTGTGAGTCGTTCACTCTCACATGCTCCTGTATTTCAGGCCATGCTGTCGCTTCAAACACAAGGCGAAACGGGTTTTAAGCTTGGCAACTTGCACTGCACGCCCGAGTCAGTGGGGCTACCAACCGCCAAACTTGATCTGACACTCTATCTGACCAAGCAAATGAATGGTGAACTCACTGGCAGCTTTGAGTTTGATGCAGACTTGTTTGAAGCGTCATCCATCAAAATTTGGGCACAAGCCTTTGAGCAGATGCTCAAGGGTTTTATCGAGCGTCCTCACGCACCTTTGGTTACCTTATCTGTGACCGATCACGCTACCCGCGAAACGGTGTTAGCCCAATCAGCTGGCGCCCATGTCACCATTGATGCTTCAAGTACTTCACTGATGGAGCGTTTTACAGCCCAATGTACGTTGACCCCTGAGGCACCTGCGCTTATATCTGGCTTAGGATTAGAGTCGGCATCCTACAGCTACGCTGCACTGGATCGCGACTCTAACCAACTCGCACGGCTGTTGATGGCAAAAGGGCTGGGGCCCGACAAGATTGTGGCGGTCTTGCTGAACCGATGTCCCGAGATGATTGTTGCCATGCTGGCAATCCTGAAAGCGGGTGCGGCCTACTTGCCGCTGGATCCCGAATACCCCCAACAACGCCTGGACTTTATGCTGACAGACAGTCAGTCTCATGCGTTGATCTCGACAACAGGCGGACTGGCGAGCGTCAGTCAATCCGATTTGCCAGAGCAAGTCCTCGCGATAGATGGATTGAACTGGCATGAAAACTTGGCACAGTATTCAGATGCCATCATTATTCGCACGGATAGAAATCAAGGCTATCACCCAGATCAGCTGGCCTATTTGATTTACACCTCAGGTTCAACGGGCACACCTAAAGGCGCTGGCAATACCCACCGGGCATTGATCAACCGTCTGGACTGGATGCAGGACATTCTGAAACTCAATGCGACAGACCGAGTTCTTCAAAAAACGGGTATCGGTTTTGACGTCGCGGTATGGGAATGGTTGTTGCCCTTGCTCACGGGCTCAACACTTGTTATCGCTCGCCCAGGCGGTCAAAAAGAACCCGAATATCTTGAGCAAATCATTGACACACACCGCGTGTCCGTTATGCACTTCGTGCCTTCAATGCTTGCAGTCTTTTTGCAAAGTATCAACCAGCAATCCTGTTCCAGCCTTAAGCAAGTCGTGATGAGCGGTGAAGCACTCAGCGCCGCACTGCAGAATCAATATTTGGCTCGCTTTCCAGAAGCCACGCTCTGGAACCTCTATGGACCGACAGAAGCCGCGATTGACGTCTCCTTTTGGAAATGTATTCGCAGTAGCGCCACACTTCCACCCCCCATCGGTCGGCCGATTTGGAATATTCAGCTCTATGTCTTGGACAGCGGACTCGAACCCGTAGCACCGGGCTCCGTAGGTGAGTTGTACATCGCCGGAATAGGTCTAGCACGCGGCTATCTCAGCCGACCCGGACTGACTGCCGAACGCTTTATCGCGAATCCATTCGCTCATGCTGAAGCACCCAACTCCCGCATGTATCGCACAGGGGACTTGGCGCGTTATCGCTCTGATGGCGCGATTGAGTACTACGGTCGAGCCGACGATCAAGTAAAAATCCGTGGTTTCCGCATCGAACTCGGTGAAATAGAAGCCGTGCTCTTAAATCACGTCCAGGCGCTTGCTCAAGTGGCTGTGTTGGCCCGCGAGATGCATGGCGACAAACGACTCGTCGCCTATATCGTTGCGCGAGCCGGTCAAGAGATGCCTAGTGACGCCGAGCTGCGCGCAGCATTGGCCTCTAATTTGCCTGATTACATGGTGCCGAGCTATTTTGTACCCATGGCTGAGCTGCCAATCAATGCAAACGGCAAGCTTGATCGCAGAGCGCTCCCTCTGCCTGAAGCTCAATCATCGACTCAACAATTTCGTGCACCGCAATCGACTAGAGAAATTTTAGTTTGTGACTTGTTTTCAGAGGTCACTGGACTCGCGCAAGTGGGTTTGGATGACGGCTTTTTCAGTATCGGCGGAGATAGTATCTCCGCCATTCGTTTAGTGAGTCGTGCGCGCGCGCAAGGCCTAGTGTTTAGCGTGAGAGATGTCTTTAAACATCAAACGCCCGAAGCCCTCGCCGCTGCCGCTACCCTCGCCTCCAACGATACCGTGCAAACCGTCTGGGTCGAAGAAGGTGAGCTGTCGCCCCTGCCGATTGCCCAAGACTACCTGTCGCTCAAAGGCTCGCTCAAACGCTTTAACCAAGCGGTATGCCTGCGCGTCCCTTCGGGCCTGACCCAAGCCTTGGTGCTCGAAGCGCTTGAACGTCTGCGCAACCACCACGGCGCCCTCAGGTTACGCCTGCTCTCGCACACCCGCATGGT
>CAMAYM010000107.1 GCA_945862495.1 Bordetella parapertussis
GTCAGGATCAACACGCCCTCGCCTTGGTCTGCGGAGATGATCTCCGCAGCTAGACGCGGCGAAGAGTCAGAAGCACATTCGTGCGGCGCAATATCAAATAAATGGAGATTCGTTGGGGCCCCTAGAACATGCCTAGCACATGACTCTAAAGCAGAGGCTAGCGGCACATGTGCCACAACAAAAATAACGACCATCGCTTATTCAGCCTGCAGAACCGCAAGTTCTAGGGCCTCGACGAAGCGAGCCCCTAAATCAAAGCCAGTTTGCTCGGTAATTTCAACAAAGCATGTTGGACTGGTCACGTTAATTTCAGTGACATAGTCGCCGATTACATCTAAGCCAACTAGCAACAAACCCCTTTTGCTCAGCTGTGGAGCGATCTCACGCGCAATTTCCCAATCTCTGTCTGAAAGAGGCTGTGCCACGCCCCGTCCACCTGCAGCAAGATTGCCGCGTGTTTCACCCGCGAGGGGAATACGCGCAAGACAGTACGGAACAGGTTTGCCACCAATCAGCAAAATCCGTTTATCACCCTGGCTAATCTCAGGAATGTAACGCTGTGCCATGATTGATCGTTTACCATCATGCGTGAGAGCTTCAAGGATCGCATTCAAATTGGGCTCATTGACCGCAAGTTTGAAAATACCTGTGCCACCCATGCCATCAAGAGGTTTGACGATGACATCGCGATGCTCGGCATGAAACGCCTTGATTCTCGCCATGTTTCGGGTCACCAGCGTAGGCGTCGTGAACTGAGCAAACTCAGTGATAGCAAGCTTTTCCGGGTGATTACGGATCGCCGCACCACTATTAAACACACGTGCACCTTGTGCTTGAGCATAATCAAACATATGCGTGATGTAGACGTACTCCATATCAAATGGGGGGTCTTTACGCATGATGACCGCTGAAAAAGCCTGGAGAGGCGTATCCACCCCAGTGCCAAGCTCTTTCCACCAATGATGTTGATGCAAGTCTGCACCGGCAACTAACCCAATCGACGTCGCACGTGCATTAACCTGACCACCTTCGATGAATACATCTCCTTGTAAAGCTACACTCAATGTGTGGCCACGGGCAACGAGTGCCCGCATCATCGCAACAGAGCTGTCCTTGTAGGCATTTAAAGAAGGCAGCGGGTCCAGTACAAACAATACATGCATGGATTTAAACTGAAGCTTCTTTAGTGGTTGTTTTTTTGCGTGGCGATAAAACCATCACCATTTGACGACCTTCAAGCTTGGGCATCGCCTCGACAACTGCCATATCCGTCAAGTCGTCACGGACGCGCTCAAGGACACGCATACCGAGTTCTTGGTGCGCCATTTCGCGGCCACGGAAGCGGAGTGTCACTTTGGCTTTATCACCCTCTTCGAGAAAGCGCTTCAGGTTACGTAACTTGACCTGATAGTCGCCTTCGTCAGTCGCTGGGCGAAACTTGACTTCTTTGACTTGAATAATTTTTTGCTTGGCACGCGCTTCGGCTAATCGTTTTTGTTCTTGGTATTTAAACTTGCCGTAATCCATCAAACGGCAGACAGGTGGATCAGCATTTGGAGCGATCTCAACCAAATCTATGTCACTTTCCTCAGCCATACGGATAGCGTCGAAAGTTTTAACAATACCGAGCTGTTCGCCCTCAATACCTAATAAACGCACCTCAGGAACACGAATTTCACTATTGATGCGATGGGGTTTTTCTGTTGCGATGTTGACGACTCCTAGTAGTTAGGCCGACTGCGGTGCAGTCGAGCCGGAATTGCGGCGTAACGCCACGTCTTCGTTGAGCAGTGTAACGAATTGAGCAGCTGGCATCACACCAAGCTCGACTCCACCACGTCCACGTACAGCCACAGTCCCTGCTTGACGTTCTTTTTCACCGACCACCAAGATATAAGGGACCTTTTGCAAACTGTGTTCACGGATTTTATAAGTAATTTTTTCACTGCGACAATCTGATTCTACTCTAAAGCCTTGTTTTTTCAGGCTTTGTGTGATTTCTGCCGCATAATCGGCCGCATGTTCCGAAATAGAGCAAATAACAGCCTGAACGGGAGCGAGCCAGGCAGGCATCGCGCCAGCATGGTTTTCAATCAACATACCGATAAAACGCTCGAAGGAACCAAGAATCGCGCGATGCAGCATCACTGGCGCTCGGCGCTGATCCGTTGCATCGACAAACTCGGCACCGAGTCGCTGAGGCATTGAGAAATCCACTTGTATTGTGCCGCACTGCCAATGTCGACCAATGGCATCCTTAAGTGTGTATTCGATCTTAGGGCCGTAAAACGCGCCCTCACCAGGCGAAACTTCGTACACACAACCGGTGCGCTTGAGGCTTTCCATCAGCGCTGTTTCTGCTTTGTCCCAGACTTCGTCGCTACCGATCCGCTTTTCAGGGCGGGTTGCCACCTTGTAAAGGACTTCGGTAAAGCCAAAGTCGGCATAGACCTGCTGCAGTAAAGAGGTAAAGGCTGCACATTCATCTTGCAACTGGTCTTCAGTACAAAAAATGTGACCGTCATCCTGGGTAAAACCACGCACACGCATCATGCCGTGCAAGGAGCCAGAAGGCTCATTGCGATGACATTGACCGAACTCGCCATAGCGAAGCGGTAGATCACGGTAGGAGTGCAAGCCTGAATTGAAGATCTGAACGTGGCCAGGACAATTCATGGGCTTGAGGCCGTACACACGATTTTCTGACTCCGTCGTGAACATATTTTCACGATAGTTATCCCAATGACCCGTTTTTTTCCAAAGGGAGATATCGAGAATCTGAGGGGCCTTGACCTCTTGGTAGCCGTTGTCACGGTAAACCGCGCGCATGTATTGTTCCACTTGCTGCCAAATTGCCCAGCCTTTGGGATGCCAGAAAATCAGGCCGGGTCCCTCTTCTTGGAAATGAAACAAATCTAGGTCGCGACCGATCTTGCGATGATCACGGCGCTCTGCTTCTTCGAGCATATGCAGATACGCGTCCTGGTCTTCTTTGGTCGCCCAGGCCGTACCGTAAATCCGCTGCAACATCTCATTATTGCTATCGCCACGCCAATAGGCGCCCGCGACTTTCATGAGCTTGAAGACTTTTAATTTACCCGTGCTGGGCACGTGTGGGCCACGGCACAAGTCGATAAAATCACCTTCGCGATAAAGACTGATCGCTTCGTTGCCAGGGATCGCACCGATGATCTCGGCCTTGTATGCCTCGCCAATCCCTTTAAAAAAAGTAACGGCATCGTCGCGCAACCATTCTTCACGCGTCACGACCTCGTCTTTTTTCGCGAGCTCCGTCATTTTCTTTTCGATCGCAACCAAGTCCTCTGGGGTAAAGGGGCGCTTGTAGGAAAAGTCGTAGAAAAAGCCGTTATCAATCACAGGACCAATCGTGACCTGCGCATCAGGAAAAAGCGATTTGACCGCATAGGCCAACAAATGTGCCGTGGAATGACGAATCAGATCCAGCCCTTCCGCGTCTTTTGCTGTAATGATCGCAAGGTGGGTATCGCTCTCTAAGCGATGGGTCGTGTCGACCAAACGGCTTGAACCATCCTGCGTGATGCGGCCACCGAGGGCGGCACGTGCCAAACCCGCACCGATCGATTGAGCAACTTCAGCAACCGTCACCGGTCTTGGGTATTGACGCTGCGACCCGTCGGGGAGCGTAATTGAGAGCATCAGCACTAATCCTGTAACAAAGCGATAAGCCTTAAGTTTACCATTTCAGACACTTGGCTCCTGGTCAAAATGTCCTCACTGGACGACCTATCGCAATGGGCGTCAGTTCTGGTATTGTTAGTTCACAACGACTCCAATCACAACAAGAGACAAACCCATGAAAATCTTCGCCAGCATTGCTGCACGCACGCTCGCGTGCCTGTCCGTTTTATTGCCGCTCCTGTCCCATGCGCAAACATTCCCCTCCCGTCCGATCACCATCGTCGTGCCCTACGGTCCCGGAAGTGGAAACGACTTGATCGCGCGGGAAGTCGCGCAGCAACTCACCCAAATTATGAAAACAACTGTTCTCGTCGAAAATAAAGCAGGTGCGACAGGCAATATTGCGACCGATTACGTTGCCCAAGCCAAGCCTGATGGTTACACCATTTTTCTGACAAGTACGAGCAGCATTATTAATCAGGTGACCAACCCTGCTGTTAAAACAGACCTGTCAAAGGACTTTGAGTCCATTGCCTTTACTGCCAGCCTGCCTTAAGTGGTTGCCGTGCCTCCTAGCCTTCCTGCCAAGTCCTTGAGTGATGTGGTCAAGCTCGCCCGAGCCTCGCCCGGCAAACTGAATTACAACGGCCCTTCAGGTAGCGTCTCGGACTATCTCGGAACCAAGCTCAAGGCCTCGAACAATCTCGATATGGTCATGATCCCATACAAAAGCACCTCGGACGCACAGGTTGACGTCCTCGCTGGGCGCATCCAAGTCTGGTTCACGCCCGCAGCTTCCGCTGTCGGCTTGGCAAAGGGTGACAAAATTCGCGTCATCGCCGTTACGGGAGACAAGCGTCTGGCAGCATTGCCAGACGTACCTACGGTCAAAGAGGCCGGCATCCCAGGCATGTTTACTGAGGTTTCATTCTTTTTTGTGGCACCCGCAGGTACGCCTAAAGCCATCGTAGAAAAACTGAGTCAAAGTATCGACATTGCATTACAAAGCAAAGATGTTGAAAACAAATTTTCCAATATGTCTGTTCAGGTCAAAAAAGGGACCCCTTCTGAAGTTAACGGTCACATCAAATCTGAAATGACGAAGTGGGCGGAAATTGCTCGTGGCGTGGCGAAATAAATAAACTGAAAGAACATCACATCGCATTCATTTGAAACAGGAAACAGATATGGACGGATGGCGCGCTCGGTTAGGATTTTTATTACCTCCTGGAAATCCAAACGTCGAGCCTGAATTATTCTCATTGAAACCCGCTGGAGTGTCTGTTCATTTTGGTCGAATGATTGCACGTGGGACCCCTGGTGCGCATGACGGACAGGATCAACGCTCACGCTCACAGCTTGATCATATTGACGAGCCTACCGAGATGTTGGCCCTTATCCGTCCGCAAGTCATTGCCTTGGCGCATACCGCCTCAAGTTACATGTTGGGCCGCGATGGTGAGGCGGCACTTACCGCAAGACTCGAGCAGCAATACAAGGTTCGCTTTACCTCAGCCTTTAAAAGCGTCATCGTCGCGATGGAACACCTAGGTGTCACAAAAGTGGCTTTAGCCACCCCCTATGCAGAAGCCCAAACACTCGCGGGCAAAGGTGCACTTGAAAGCTATGGTTTAAATGTGGTGAACGTCAAACGCCTTGAAAATGTTCGAAATATTTACGAGGAAACGCCAGAGCGCGCCTATGCCTTAGCGCGCGCAGCCAACACGTCTGAGGCAGAAGTCATCTTTTTAAGTGGCGTGGGTATGCCTACCATTGAAGTATTGGATGCGCTTGAAAGAGATCTTCGTAAACCCGTCATTTCAAGCGTGGCTACCATGATGTGGCATTGCTTAAAAATTGCAGGGGTTGAACCACTGGTTCCAGGGTATGGCAGACTGCTTGGTGGAAATTAAAACAGGCGCACTAAGAGGCGAGCTGCTAGGCGCGATGCAGACTTCAATCGTGTCGTGAGTATTTTTGAAAATGCGACCATGCTAACAATATGAGGCAGAAATAAAAATGCCCCTGAAGAGGGGCACTTGGTAGGCGGTACTGGAATCGAACCAGCGACCTCCACGATGTCAACGTGGCGCTCTAACCAGCTGAGCTAACCGCCTGCAAAGAGGAAGATTATATCGGTTTTATGTAGCGGATGTCAAAAGTGCTCATTCATCCGCCTTTTTAACAGCCGACACAAATGCAGCAATCAGTGACGGGGACTTAATGCCTGGGCTGTCCTCGACACCGCTACTCACATCGACCGCCCAAGGACGGAGCTGACGCACAGGCGCTAAGAGGGTTTGCGCATTGAGGCCGCCAGAAAGAATAATGGGCGCACGTTGCCCAGTCTCTAGTGCTAGCAGGTCGGATAACATAGCATGATCAAAGGTGTGGCCACTGCCTCCATAAGCAGGCGTATAGCTATCAAATAACCAACCAACCGCTGAAGCAAACTGCTGGCAAGACTGCTTGAGATTGAGGGCGGAATCCATGCTAGGTGCACCTACGCGAAAAGCTTTGATATAAGGTGTTTCAAACGAAGCGCAAAATTCTGGCGTCTCTTCGCCGTGAAACTGTAGCAACGTTGGTCGCATTATTTCAATCACCGCACGAACAAGCTGGGGTTCGGGATTAACGAACAATGCGACCGAACTCACGAAGGCTGGCAAATGACGCACAAGCTCAGCCGCACGCGCAGCCGTAACAAAACGCTTGCTCGAGGGATGAAAAACAAAACCTACGGCATCAGCACCTGCATCGACAGCACACATCAGGTCCTCGTGACGCGTAATTCCACAAATTTTGATTCTCGTGCGCATCGTTTTACCCTTTAAATTATTGCTCCTGAGAGACATTTCAACATATCCCAAGAAAATCTAAACCTATCGCCTCAGTTGTCAAGACGGGTAACGAATATCCCGGATACGTGACATCTGTTAAATACAAACCATCAGGTGAAAAAGTTGGAGCCCCCTGAGTACGGTCGCGCGCTTCAAGAACCATTGCAACGTAGTCTTCAGTCTCTCGGCCCTGTCCCACCTGAACAAGTGCACCCAAAATATTGCGAACCATATGATGCAAAAAAGCATTGGCCCTCAGATGAACAACAATGCGAGGTCCCTGCTGGGTGATGTCTAGTTGATGTAATGTTCGAATGGGTGACTTGGCCTGACACTGAGAAGACCTAAAGCTACTGAAGTCATGCTCGCCCAGCAAGCAGTGAGCAGCATTACGCATCGCCTCTACATTAAGCGGTTGAAACACCCACCCTGCCCGACCCTGCCACAAAGGATGACGCACACGTGTATTGAGGATAACGTAGGTGTATGCACGCGTCGTCGCTGAAAAACGCGCATGAAACTCTACAGGTACGACTTGCGCCCACTGCACAGAAATAGAATCTGGCAGATGTGCATTGGTTCCGCGCACCCAAGACTCAGGCGTACGCTGTACATCCGTATCAAGGTGCACGACTTGGTTGAGACCGTGCACCCCCGTATCCGTACGACCTGCACAAACTGTATTAACAGGTGCACCCACAAAAACTTGAAGTGCGCGTTCTAGGGCATCCTGAACAGTTTCTCCATGGGGTTGTTTTTGCCAACCTTGCCAAGGACGACCATCATAGGCAATGCCAAGTGCAATCCTACTTAAACTAGGAAAGCTCGTTGAGGACTGAGCACAGTCAATCGATTGTGACTCTACTGAGGCCGAGACAAACGAATCAGACACCTGTTTTGCTGGATGCAGCCGCATTCGACGGCTTGTCATCCGCAGATAAATTCAGATCAATCGACTGAAGCTTTTGATCAAAATCCGAAACAACCGACGCATCGACGCGAGGCACTTGCTCCAATTCATCATTCCGCGCTTGTCGACCTGCTCGCTTTAATAGAAAAGCAATGATCAGTGCGAGCAGAGCAGAAATTCCGAGCACAGCCCCAAGTACATGATCAGAAGCATATTGCTTCAATTTATCCATCGCAGTTTTTACTTCGCTCGCAGCCAAGGTCTCGGGATTTGTTTTGGATCCGCTGGCGGACGAACCTTGAGCACCCATCGCTCCTGTCGCATTAGAGGATTCGGCAGTTCCGCTCACACCAGACGCTCCGGGGGCTCCGGAAACATCAGATTTGACGGAAGTTCCAGATGTGCCAGGCGTTCCAGATGTGCCAGGCGTCCCAGTTACACCAGCCGGACCAGATGCGCCAACTGCCCCAGCCGGTCCCTTTGCGCCGCTAGAGCCTGTAGCAGCCTGACTTTTCTGAAGCGCATCTTTTAAGTCTTCGACATTTTTCTGCAATGCCTCAACGCGAGATTGCATTTCACGCAACTCGTTTGCATTCGCAACACGTGCATCGGCCTGCTGATCAGAGGGATTCGTCGAGGCCAACCTGACCTGATCACCAACCGCGGCGTTATCGGTGGCTGACTGAGGGCTCGTGACAGCGCCTGTCTGCGCGCTCGGAATCACAACAGTCGGTACAGTCGACACCGGAGCCCCAGTTTGCCCGGTGCCACGACGGGATCTAAAAGCCTGGTCGTGCTTAGCAAACATCGAACGCGCATACTTGGCATCAACGGCACGCATCGTTGCAGCGTCCGGAATATTGAGCGACACGCCGGCACGAAGCAAATTCATGTTTTCAGCGATAAATGCTTGAGGATTGGCCACATAAATCGCCCACATGACTTGATATATATCCGCACCACGCACCGATTTTTCTAAAGAAATCGCATACAAAGTATCGCCACGCACAACTTGCACCACACCTGACGATTTAGGTGAAGCCTCATCGATTAACACTAAATAGCTAGACTGAATGGATGTTGTACCTGAAGCCGTTGTCAGTCTAATCAACACATCAATCACAGGGCGGTTGACCGCTTGATTCGATCGCAACACAAGATTGCGCGAAGTCGCGTTGACGCCTGGCTCGATGGTGACGGACAAAGACTCAAGTGAGGCGGGTAGAGTCAAACCA
>CAMAYM010000108.1 GCA_945862495.1 Bordetella parapertussis
CAAACAATTTTGGTTTCAACCGTATCAAAATCAATCGCACCACGTTCCTTGCGACCCTGTTGCAAAAGCTGAAATAGTGAATATAAATTTTGTATATGTGGCGTGACGTGGGCCAGACTTCGTGCCGCAGGCCCTTGAGGTTGCTGCAATGTTTCCCATACTTGGTTGTACGTCGTTCTCGCATGCGAATGAATCACAGCGTTGTAAAACTGATATGCCGCGACAGTGCCTGCTTTGGCGCCGGTAAGCGGTATCACCATGTCACACACCAATACCAGTCTGTCAACCTGCGGCTTGAGGGAGCACAAACCATTAGAAAGCTTTTCGGGCAACATCGGAATCACACGGCGCGGAAAATACACGCTTGTACCGCGGGTGCGCGCATCAATATCTAAGGCATCCTCAGGCATCACGTAATGGCTGACATCTGCGATAGCAACTAAAAGACGCCAAGCGGGACGCTTGCGCCCTGAACCCAAATCGACTTGTTCGCAATAGACAGCATCGTCAAAGTCGCGCGCGTCTTCACCATCAATCGTAATAAAGGCCACATCTCGTAGATCAACACGATCTTTAAGATCCTGCTTACGTACGGTTTCAGGTAGCTTTTCAGTCTGGCGCCAAGCCGCATCGGAAAAATCGACCGGCACATCAAACTTTCGCACGGCTATTTCAATTTCCATGCCAGGATCGTCGATTTCACCTAGAATCTCTGCCACGCGACCAAGAGGCTGTGTATGGCGTGTGGGCTGCTCAATAATATCGACAGATACGACTTGGCCGTGTTGCGCACCACCTGTGTCACCAGGAGGAATCAACACGTCGTGCTTGATGCGCTGATCTTCAGGCACCACAATCGTCATGCCACGCTCATTAAGAAAGCGTCCCACCAAACGATTGGTGCGGCGCTCAATGACTTCAACAATAGTGGCCTCAGGCTTACCACGGTATTCACCCGTTGGCTTGACCAAAACGCGATCACCATGTAGCACCTTGAGCATTTCACGCGGTGATAAAAAGAGGTCTGGTCCTCCTCCGTCACGCACTAAAAATCCAAAGCCATCGCGGTGTCCCTGAACACGCCCTGCAACAAAATCAAGCTTGTTCGCGAGCAAGAGTACACCTTTCCGATTAGGCAGCAATTGTCCGTCGCGCTCCATCGCAGCAATGCGACGGTCAAAACCCTTGAGAGTTTCTGCAGTCTCTAGGCCGAGTCGCGTCGCGAGGTCTTCGGGTGAAAGCGGCACAAGCGCAGTGCGCAAGGACTCCAAAATTTCTTCGCGACTTGGAACATCTGGATCAAAGTCAGGGGGAAGTTCTGGAGTGGCTGCGCTGGGGCGACCGTTCTTTGAATGAGGAGGAAGGCGATTTGCCAAAGTTTGATTCTCGCTTATAATCCGATGCTTCTGAAGTACTGATAGGCCCAGGTGGCGGAATTGGTAGACGCGCACGGTTCAGGTCCGTGTGCCGCAAGGTGTGGAGGTTCGAGTCCTCTCCTGGGCACCACTGAAGTGTAAAGCAAAATACCTGCTGCTTTAATGAACTTCTAAAGTTTTCAGCAAAATAACTCACCTCAAAACTCTTTAATTAGTTTTTGAGGTTTTTTATTATCTCGTCACAATCAGTGCGTTTTATTATTGCTCATGTGAAGCGAGTTTTTTTCTCATCATCACGTGTTCAATACAGGCATCTAAAAACACGTCCCCAAACTCTTCGAATCCTTGTTTGAGGTAAAAGCCTCTGGCATGAAGTTGAGCGCCCAGGACAACTTCTTTGTACCCCCGAATCTCTGCCGCCTCAATCAATGCTTGCAAAACTGCCGCACCGACGCCCTTTTTTCTCTCTGAAAGCCTAACAGCCATACGCCCAATGTGGCCGTCAGGGAGCAAGCGCCCAGTCGCGATTGCCACGCCTTGCTGGTTAAAAGCCAGGGCATGCAAACACTCTGCATCCATCGCGTCGAGTTCCTCGGCGATCGGCACCTGTTGCTCCTCAACAAATACCTCAAACCGAATCGCACTCGCTTGGTCACGCAAGTCGGACCAAGAACCTAATTGCACGCGCAATATCGTCGGCTGCACCTGAAAATTATCGTGTTTCACTTATCAATCCTCTGAGGGTCTATTTGTATATTATGGCGGAGGTGGCTTCTGAATGCTTGAATAGCGAACCAACGCGCTACACTTTGATACCTCTAATTTCTTACAATGTCAGCTATGTTTGCTGCGGTCATCGACGCTGCCTTTCCAGTATTTGCCCTCATCCTAACGGGATGGGTCTGCTCCAAACGCAATTTACTGGGTCCATCCAGCCGTGAAGGCCTAAATAGCTTTGTCATTTATCTCGCTTTGCCTGCACAGCTTTTTGACGTCATGTCGAACGTCGAGTTTTCAGATCTTGCACAGCCAGGTTTTTTTTGGTCGTTTGCATTGGGTATGTTTGGCACGGCTGGCTTATACGCCCTTGTTTCACGTGACAAACACATCCTTCCCTTGGACAGACTTATTAACAGCATGAGTGCTGGGTATGGAAATGCTGGCTTTATGGGCATTCCGCTTTGCTTGATGGTGTTTGGTAAAGCTGGGTTAGCACCCTCCGTGATTACAGCCGTTTTTACTGTGTCCTTATTATTTGCTGTCACGATCATGCTTGCCGAACTCCAGCGAATCGATCATTCTGGCGTGTGGCCTGCTATCAAGAAAGTACTGCCCTCCATGCTTCGCAATCCACTGTTGGTCGCGCCACTGTTGGGGATACTGTGGACATTCATGCAATGGCCGATGCCAGCACCCGCCATGCGTTATATCAGCTTATTAGGCGATGCCTCCACACCCTGCGCGCTGATCGCAATCGGACTTTTTCTCGGACAGACCTCAGAGCAACGCGCTGGACCAGAAGTAATGCGCATTGTTTTGTTTAAGCTCATATTTCAGCCTGCACTGACGGCATTTTTAGTGTTGGCTGTTTTTGATGTACCTAAAATCTGGGCCCTTGTTGCAATCTTGGCCGCAGCACTGCCTGTTGGCACCGGACCCTTTATGATGTCCCAACTGTATCAACGTGATGCTGCGGCCAGCGCACGCGCCATTCTGATCTCAACCGTGTTGTCCGTCGTCACAATTTCGATACTTGTTGCTTGGATCAGCCAAGAGCTTTGAGTCATTTTTAATCACACAACCTTACTCAATATTTTTCTAGGTGCTCAACATGTCAGAACCCGCGCTTGCCGTTACAGCCACCTCGCCGGTGCTGACTATTGAGGGTGCGATCGCGACGATAAGATTTTGTAACCCTCGCTATGCCAATCGACTGAGTCCAGCAGATCTCAGTACTCTCCAATCGCTCATCCATGCCGTGAATCAAAAATCTCAGGTGTTGGTCTTGCGTTTTATTGCCGAAGGAAAATATTTTTGTAGCGGTTACGATATTTCCTCACTTGCGGCAGAGAGTGCGCCTTCCTCAATCTACTTTGGTGAAACAGTCGATCTGATCGAACAAGCACGACCCGTCACCATTGCAGCGATCAATGGTGGCGTGTATGGCGGCGGCACCGACCTTTGCTTGGCGTGTGATTTTCGCGTTGGGAGCACGACTGCAAATATGTTTATGCCTGCGGCCAAACTCGGGCTGCATTTTTACCCCGGTGGCATGGTGCGCTACGTCACAAGACTCGGACTGAATCAAGCAAAACGACTCTTTCTGACGGCTGAAAAAATCAATGCATCAGAAATGCAAGATATCGGATTTTTGACTGAGCTGGTCGAACCAGAAAGTTTGGTTGTGCGCGTCGACGCTTTGAGCGAGCATCTGGCGTCAATGGCACCGCTCGCGCTTCTTGGTATTAAAAAACATCTCAACCTGATCGTGCGTGGGCACGTAGACGAGATCGCCATTCAACAAGCCGTTCTCCACTCCGAAGGTTCTGACGATATCAAGGAAGGCGCTGCGGCGTGGAAAGACAAGCGCCCTGCTATTTTTAAGGGATCTTGAGGCACCTCTCCTCAAGCTTCGGAATCGCGCCATTCTATTTATATAATCATCAAATTGGCATTCATCAAAAGGTTTCAACATGCGTCAGGTTTTTTTATCCGCTGCTTTTCTTGCACTCTCTGTTTTTGCTACAGGCTTGTCTGCGCAACCTATTAATGAGCAGTGGCATGGTTTCTGGGACTCAACTGATAGTCAGTTGATTGTGACGCCAAAAAACATTGTTAAATCAGGCAAAATTTGCAAATGGGTGGGTAAGGCACCGACAGGTGAACATGCTGGGTGTGTTGGTTTTTATGCGGGAACGATTACTAAAAAAGATATGCTCGAAACTGCCCTCATGCTACGTGAAGAAATTCGATCCAACCGTCAAAATTTGGATGCAAATTATCTAGCCGGTGAAAGTAAGTCAGTGGATGCGCTAGAAGAAAACTTGAAATTGCTCAACGATGGAACTTTCAGAATTGTCAATACCTCGGATGCCGATTATCAAGGTTCGGGAGATTGTGGAAATTTTTACATTTTGGACCAAGGCGTTGCCTTTTCTGTACGTCGTTGCGAGTCTGCAGGCATTGGCAGTGCGCTGATGCTAACTCCCATGCGTAAAGGTCCTGCTACAGGATCCATTGCTACACTCAACGGCAATTGGTTCAGTACAAAATGGAAATACGGCTATACCCTTCAAAACGGACTCGGCACTGCAACCGCTACGAACAGCGCAAAATTTAAAGTCGGTGATGAAATCATTATTCTTTACGCGACAGGAAAAAACACCTTCCAAGGTGAGCAGGTCTACCAAGATGGAAAATTTCATCCTATTACCGCTAGTTTGCTACCCGATGGAAGCCTGCAATTTAAAGGCGAGAAAAATATTACTTGGATCATGGATCGGCAATGACAACAAAACCAAAAATCGCCTTAATTAGCACCGGTGGCACGATCACCTCGCTCAGCATCTTGGGCGAACTTGATGTGTTTGAATACAGCTCCACAGGCACAAGACTTGATGCGCACGGCATGCTGGACAAGTTTCCACAAGCTAAGACTGTGGCCAATGTTATCCCCGTGGCTTTTGATACCTTGCTTTCTACTGCAGTGAGCTTTCCTCATTGGAAAAAGCTCGCCGAAGTCATTAGCACCCTGACGGACGAACATCCGGATCTCGCGGGCGTTGTGATTTTGCATGGCACCTCTTCGATGGAGGAGACCGCCTATGCGTTGAATTTAGGTCTTCACACCAGCATTCCTGTTGTGTTGACCGGCGCACAACGACCTGCCAGTGCCCTATCGACAGACGCCGGTATGAATATTTACAACGCAGTGCGCTTGGCCGCATGCCCTGAGGCACGAAACCTCGGCGTGATGATTTGTCTGAACGACGAGATTCAAGCTGCACGTGATGTCACGAAAACCTCCAACGGACGACTGCAGACGTTTCGGTCTCCAGACTTTGGTGCGCTCGGTCATGTCGATGGTGACAGAATTGTCATCTATCGTAGCCCGACGAGACGTCGTACACCCGATACAGAATTTGATCTTCGCGAGATCGCTCAACTCCCCCGAGTCGATATCGCTTATAGCTATGCAGGGGGCGATGGTGTGGCTGTTCAGGCCTTTATCGCGGCAGGTGCGCGCGGTATTGTCGGTGCCGCGTTTGCGCCGGGATTACTGTCACCGGAAGAGTTTATTGCGATGGAGGCTGCGGTCAAGCAAGGCATTGTCGTGGCCATTTCGTCGAGAGCGGGATCAGGGCGTACCTTTGCGCCTAGCAAAATGCGTGCAGCTGGCTTTATACAAGCCGACAACCTCACCCCTCAAAAAACACGTATTCTTTTAGCGATGGCGCTGACCAAGACCCAAGACCGGGCCGAGATTCAGCGCATGTTTGATACGTACTAAACCTTATATTCGTTTTTTTCAAATTACTGCGCAGTGTAAAGACGGCAAGAGGCATCGATCAGTTGTCTTGCGATGCTGACAGGCTCTGGCAAGGTTGGTAATTCATCACGTAAAAACCAATCTGCCGCCTCAATTTCAGATGGATCGGGTGTAATTTCTCCACCTGCATAATCCGCAAAAAATGCCACCATCAGCGAATTGGGAAATGGCCAGGACTGGCTGGTGAAATAGCGTAGATTGCTGATCTCCAAGCCGACTTCTTCGCGGACCTCACGCACCGCGCATTGCTCGAGCGTCTCACCTGCCTCGACAAAGCCAGCCAGAGCACTAAACACACCAGGACGAAAATGAGGACTGCGCGCTAACATTAACTCGTGGCCCCGTTCGATCAGCACCATGACAGCAGGTGAAATACGCGGGTACGCCACTAAACGACAGGACGGACACTCAAGGGCATACTCCGTTTTTTTCATCTCCGTTTTTGAGCCACAATGTCCGCAAAAGCGATGATTTTTTTGCCAGTCAATCATTTGTGTGCCGCGACCCGCCAATGCAAAAATCTCTGGACCTGCCGAAGCAAATAAGCTCCGAACGGGACGCAGTTCACCCGTGATCTGTGGCGGAATATCGTCAGTTTCAATTGCATAACAGGCCGCGCCATTCCAATGACCAATGTGAAGAGGCTCGATCATCTCACCAAAATCTGCATGTCGCGCCTGTGGAAAAGCCTCGTTACCTTGGGGATCAACAGAAATCAATACCTGATTGCCGCAGCGGATCAACCAGTAGCTTAGGTCACTCATCTTGTCTCTCTTGAATGATTGATTGGAATATTTGAAGAGTATATGAAAGGCTTGTTTGTATTTAAAGCGTACGGCCAAGTGCTTTGAAGAACAGCTCAGATTGCAATCGCTCACCAAGCGTCTGCTCGCCCACACGCTGTGCGAGCTTCGCGTCCACCGGCTCAAGCGGCAGACCAGACGACATTGCAAGCACTTGCATCATGCAGGCGCGCTCTAAGAAATACAAATCATCATAGGCATAGTCCACGCGGTCACCGCAGACCACCACACCATGATTCCCTAAAAACACAACATCAGCCCCTTGCATTGCATGCGCAATGCGTTCGCCCTCACCTGCATCGAGCGCCAAGCCGTTGTAATGCGCATCGACGGCCACACGGCCATGAAAGCGCATCGCATTTTGTGACAAGGTCGTATCCAGGGTGCGCTGTCGCGTCAGTGTCAGTGCCGTCGCGTAGGGCATGTGCGTATGCAGCACGCAGGATTTTTTAGCAATCCGATGCACCGCAGCGTGTATATACATGGCCGTCGTTTCTACGGGATGACGACCTGCCAAAATTTCACCTTGTGCATTGATCATGACGATATCGTCAGCCTGAGTCTCACTCCACAGCAATCCGCGTGGATTCAGTAAAAAACGACCGCTCTCATCCTGGATTTCAACACTGAAATGATTGCATACACCCTCGGATAAACCGTGGTGAGCGGCAGCGCGCAGTGCCAGAGCCAAGTCCTCACGCAACGTACGAATCGCAGAGGCCTCAAAATCCTTTTGCTGGGTATTCATTGTCATCACTGATCTTCCGTATTGATTTTTTAAGGAGTAGGATTCAAATCGTTCGTCACTCGCGCTCGAGCGCAAGTTCTATGTATGCAGCATTGACTGAGGACCGAGGCACTTTGAAGGAGAACCAGCTGCGCACGTCTTCTTCAAGGCCAATGCCATGCATATAGTTGTAAATCGCTTTGCGTAGACCGACCCCCAGCGCCGCATGATCCACATTGGTGGGGTCGGTAAATCCGACATCATTTTTAGCAAAACTTGTCGGTGGCAACGGTTCGAGCGTCACCCCGTACTCAGCGGGATTTAGCCCCACAGGAGAATGCACGGTACAAGTAAAGCGGTGGAAAAATCCACTTTGTATGCAACCGCTGGCAAATAATTGACGAACATACTCTAAGGCATCCACCGTATCAAGAACGGTCTGCGTAGGAAAACCGTACATCAAATATGCATGTACCAAAATGCCTGCATCGCTAAAGGCACGTGTCACGCGTGCGACTTGATCGACCGAGACCCCTTTTTTCATCAAGTTGAGCAAGCGATCCGAAGCGACTTCTAAACCGCCCGACACCGCAATACAACCGCTTTGCGCCAAAAGCTGACAAAGCTCAGGCGTGAAGGTTTTTTCAAAGCGAATATTGCCCCACCATGAGATGTTGAGATTACGCTTGATCAACTCTAAGGCTAAAGATTTTAAAGCCTTGGGAGGAGCCGCCTCATCGACGAAATGAAAGCCTGTCTGCCCGGTTTCACGCACGATGGCTTCAATCCGATCCGCTAAGACTTCTGCGGATGCCGTTTCATAGCGACCAATGTAATCCAGGCTGACGTCACAAAAACTACATTTTTTCCAATAACAGCCATGGGCAACCGTGAGCTTGTTCCAGCGACCGTCGCTCCAGAGACGATGCATGGGATTGAGCATGTCTAATAAAGAGAGATAGTGGGATAAAGGTAAACCTTCCCAGGTCGGAGTTCCAACGTCCTCGAAAGCGACTTCGGGCTCAACCCTATTGATGTAACGCACCTCACCTGAATCCGCATCACGCAGAAAGGTGCGTACCAAGCGCTGCTGAGATCGTTTACCTAACAAATGGTCAAGCAAAGACAGCAAAGGCCGCTCACCCGCATCGAGTGT
>CAMAYM010000109.1 GCA_945862495.1 Bordetella parapertussis
CATGAAAATGGATCCTGAATACCGCAAGATCTCAGAGCGTTTTCATAAAGATCCTGCGTACTTCTCCGAGGTCTTTGCACGTGCCTGGTTCAAACTCACCCACCGTGACTTGGGACCTAAAACGCGCTACATCGGCCCCGACGTACCCAAAGAGGACTTGATCTGGCAGGATCCAGTCCCCGCGGGTAATAAGAGCTATGACGTCAGCGCCGTCAAAGCAAAGATCGTCGCAAGCGGGCTTTCTATCAGCGAAATGGTCGCCACAGCCTGGGATAGCGCGCGAACCTTCCGAGGCTCTGATTTGCGCGGTGGTGCGAATGGTGCGCGTATTCGTTTGGCGCCACAGAAAGATTGGGAAGGTAACGAACCCAAGCGTCTGGCCAAGGTTCTTGGTGTGCTGGAAGGCATCGCCAAAGCCACTGGCGCCAGCCTTGCCGACGTGATTGTATTGGCAGGTGGTGTGGGAATTGAACAGGCAGCCAAAGCGGCCGGCCATGTTGTGACGGTTCCATTTACCCCAGGTCGCGGTGATGCCACGCCCGAGCAAACAGATATTGAGTCGTTTGCCGTGCTCGAACCCATTCATGATGGTTATCGTAACTGGTCCAAACAGCACTATGCAGTCAGTGTCGAAGAGCTCATGCTCGATCGTACACAACTCATGGGTCTCACGGCTCAGGAAATGACAGTCTTGGTCGGTGGTATGCGCGTCTTGGGTACAAACTACGGTGCGACGAAACACGGCGTCTTTACGGAGCGCGAAGGCGTCCTGTCTAACGACTTTTTCGTGAACCTGACTGACATGGCCTACACTTGGAAGCCAACAGGTCGCAATAGCTACGACATCGTTGAACGCAAGTCTGGTAAGATAAAGTGGACTGCGACACGCATCGATTTGGTGTTTGGTTCGAACTCAGTATTACGCTCCTACGCAGAAGTCTATGCGCAGGATGACAACAAAGAGAAATTCGTCCAGGACTTTATCGCCGCATGGACCAAAGTCATGAACGCAGATCGCTTTGATGCTTGAGTAACGCGTTAGGCTGAGTAAAGTTAAGGGGCTCTGCGCAAACAGGGCCCCTTTTTTATGTTGTCCCTAACCGTGCCTCACGGTCATCCTCTTGCTTGGCAATCACTGCAGTGGCCAGGCTATTGCCCACGACGTTTGTCGCTGTACGACCCATGTCAAAAAACTGATCGATTCCGATAATCAGAAGCAGTCCGGCCTCTGGCAAATGAAATAAAGGCAAGGTGGCGGCAACCACAACAAGCGATCCGCGCGCAACGCCAGCCATGCCTTTACTCGTAACCATCAACACAAGTAAGAGCGCGACTTGCTGGCCAAAACTCAAGTCAATATTAAAAGCCTGTGCAATGAACAGCACCACAAAGGCTTGATACATCATTGAACCATCGAGATTAAATGAATAGCCCAGAGGTAAAACAAAGCCGGACACGCGTTGCTTGACCCCAAACTTGTCGAGAGCTTCCATTGTTTTAGGGTATGCCGCTTCGCTACTGGCTGTCGCAAATGCCACTAAGAGCGGTTCTTTAATCAAACCACCTAGCTCGCGGGTACGTGATCCCAGAAAAAAGTAGGCCACTGAAAACATCAATGCCCATAGAATCGCCAAGCCCAGATAAAACTGGCCAATTAACTTGCCGTAACTCACGAGTACACCCGGACCTTCAACGGTAATCGAGGCTGCGATCGCGGTAAAAACAGCGAGTGGAGCAAATTGCATCACATAATCTGTGATCTTAAACATCACATTGGCCAACTCGTCGATCATTTCAAAAAGCGTAGTGGATCCCTTGCTCTTAATATGGGCCAATCCCATTCCAAAGAACAAGGAAAAAATAAGAATCTGCAAGATCTCATTTTTTGACATGGCCTCAGCAATACTTGTGGGCACCAGGTGCGCAACAAAGGTGCGTAAGTTAAAGCCAGCCGCTTCAACCCCAGTTTTAACGCTATCGACCGGAACGGTCATATTGAGTCCTGCTCCCGGCTGAAACGCGTTGGCGAGAAACATACCCAAAGAAAGAGAAATGATGGCCGCGGTCACAAACCAGACCATGGCTTTCAAGCCAATGCGACCCACCGCACCCGAACCACTCATGCTGGATAATCCCGATACGAGTGTGGCAAACACAAGCGGCGCAATCACCATTTTGATTAGCCTCAGGAATATATCTGTCACGAGACTAAAGTATTCGGAGATGTCTTTCGCCATTGCGGCGTCGATGGCCACCTCGTGACACAGCCAACCTACTAAAATACCCAGCACCATGGCGATCACAATATTGCGGGTCAGTTTCTTGGCATTCATTATGAAAATTCCATGGATTACTCAATAATAGTGGCGATGATAACCTTATTTAATTGCGTATTTATCTCAATGACTCACTATTTGTAAATTAACGATGCGTTCTTTTTTTCTAAGATATTTCTTGTGTTGCACACTTCCTCTGCTGTGGACGCATACATCCTTGGCAGCTGAGGTCAGCGTGGCCGTGGCGGCTAATTTCACGGCGCCCATGAAAGTCATAGCCCAGGCGTTTGAGCGCGAGACGGGTCACAAGGCCGTGTTGTCTTTTGGCGCAACAGGTCAGTTGTACGCACAAATCAGAAATGGTGCGCCCTTTTCTATTTTGTTGGCGGCAGATGAATTGACGCCTGCAAAGTTAGAAAAGGAAGGCGGGGGCGTGACGGGCACGACGTTTACCTATGCCATTGGTCAGCTGGTCCTTTGGAGTAAAAATCCTGGACGTGTAGATGAACAGGGCGAAATTTTAAAGAAGGGCAATTTCACCAAGCTCGCGATTGCCAACCCAAAACTCGCACCCTATGGCGCTGCAGCGATCGAGGTGCTAAATCATTTAGGTGTCATGAGTCAAATCAAACCCAAGATCGTCGAGGGCGCTAATATTGCCCAAACTTTTCAGTTTGTTTTTTCAGAAAATGCAGATGTGGGATTTGTCGCACTCTCTCAAGTCTTTGAAAACGGCAAGCTCAAGCAAGGTTCAGGTTGGCTGGTGCCCACTTCAATGTATTCGCCCATCAAGCAAGATGCGATTTTGCTCAACCCTGGTCGTGACAATCCTGCAGCACTCGCGTTGATGCAATATTTGCAAAGTGACGCTGCCAAGCGTGTGATCCAAAATTTTGGTTACGAAATAAAAATATGAGTTTTCCTGTGACTCCTGAGGCGATGCAGGCGATATTTCTTACGCTCAAGCTTGCTTCATTGACAACGCTTTTATTGCTGTTGATTGCGACGCCGTTGGCGTGGTGGCTCTCTCAGACACACTCACGGTGGAGGGCACCGATTGGCGCGCTGGTCACACTACCACTTGTCCTGCCTCCAACAGTGCTTGGTTTTTATATCCTTGTTGTGCTCGGACCTCAGGGTTGGGTTGGGCAGTTGACGCAGTCTCTCGGGCTGGGTGTGCTGTCTTTTTCCTTTACAGGTTTACTGATCGGATCGATTATTTTTTCACTGCCCTTTGCCGTCCAACCCATCCAGTATGCCTTTGAGGCCATCGGAAAGCGACCGATGGAGGTGGCCGCCACCTTACGAGCCAGTCCGCTCGATGCATTTTTCTCTGTTGCCTTGCCCTTAGCAAAACCCGGTTTGTTGACCGCTACGGTGTTGAGCTTTGCGCATACCGTCGGAGAGTTTGGTGTGGTGCTGATGATTGGCGGCAATATTCCTGGTCAGACTAGCGTCGTTTCCACACAAATCTACGGCCATGTTGAGGCGATGGAATACACCCAAGCGCATTGGCTTGCAGCGGGCATGGTGATTTTTTCATTTGGTGTGTTGTTGTCGTTGTCGCGCCTCAAACGTCGCAGTGATCGAGTCATGCCATGACTGATATTCAGACAAGCACCCAGGCAGACTCCTCAGTTCTTCATCTTCAACTGAGCTTGAGTCTTGCTGACTTTACGCTCAGGATCGATCAACGTCTGCCGGCACAGGGCATTACGGTTTTATTTGGCCCCTCCGGTTCGGGCAAGACAACGGTGTTGCGATGCTTGGCAGGTCTTGAACAGGCTACGGGTGTCATTTCATTGGAGGACGACACATGGCAAAACAGCGCAAGCAATGTCTTTAGACCGACCTGGCAGCGCGAGATTGGCTACGTGTTCCAAGAAGCAAGTTTGTTTGAACATATGGATGTTCGGGCCAATCTTCATTTTGGGTTGCGCCGCGTGAAAGGGAGTGACCGAGCTGAACAGACGCAAGACCTCGATGCGGCGGTGGCGCTCCTAGGGATTGCTCATCTACTTGATCGTTCAGTGACTAGTCTCTCAGGTGGTGAGCGTCAGAGAGTCGCGATTGCACGTGCCTTGGCGACACGTCCCAAATTACTGTTGCTCGACGAACCTCTCGCTTCTTTGGACGTCGCAAGACGCATGGAAGTATTGCCTTGGCTTGAACGTCTGCATCAAGCGCTACGTATTCCGATTATTTATGTGACGCACTCCATAGATGAGCTTGTCCGATTGGCGGATCATGTCGTGCTGTTAGACAAGGGTGCCGTGCAGGGAAGTGGCTCAATTGCTCAGGTGCTAGGCTCACACGATGTTGCGCGACTCCTCGGCGATGAGGCCAGCGTCATTGCAATGGGTGAGGTCACAGAGCAAGATGTTCAACACCAAACCGTCCAGGTGCGTTTTGGTGGTGGCCATGTGTGGCTGTCAGACCATGTTTTGTCTGTGGGGCAAACAGTTCGTTTACGGATTCTTGCGCGGGATGTGAGTCTTTCCCTGACCAAGCATGAGGACACTACGATCCAAAATTGTTTGCAAGGGGTGATCGAAGCGATCGAACCTGATGTATCTGCTTCGCAAGCATTAGTGCGTGTGCGATGCGGTCAGGAGATGATCCTGAGCCGCGTGCCGCAACAATCTCTCTCTCGACTTGGGCTGGTAGTTGGCTCAAGCGTGTGGTGTCAGATCAAATCTATTGTGTTGCTAGAAAAAAAAGAACCAGCCGAAGCTGGTTCTTAATTCAAAAAACAGACTACCTTAATTAAGCTGAATATAGGTCTGAGGTCTGTCTAAATCATAGACCTTGATCTCTTTTGCATTCATGTCAGCTTTTTTGAAGTCAAAGGCTTGAACATTGGTATTGGCAAACATTTTGACGTAGTACATCATGTTTTTGCTATCCGCCACAACGCTCCACTCCGTAGTCTCAACCCCACCCGCTCCACCACCATAAGGATTGCTGGCTGATAAGGAGATGGCGCCCGGGGGAATGTCAAAACTACCCAAGATATGCCAAGCAGTATTCGTTTGTTGAGTAGAGCTTAAGTTGGTTGGAGCAGATTTGGATAAAAATAAGGCGCGAATGAAACGGCTAGGACTTAAGTAATCGCCTGGCAAGCCATGCAATCCACTACCAGAGCTCGGCGGTGAAAAGCTGGCTCCGTTAATGACCAAGGGCGCTTTCTCAACGGGCGTCAGATTGGCATAGTTGCCAATGTTATTGAGGTGCTCTGAAAAGAGCGGGTCGTTTGTCATGACACCCGTTGGGTTAACAGTGGCAAGCAACTCACCTTTAGCGTATTCAATCACTAGGCTCTTGCCGGCGGCATCATGCAAGGTCATCCGTACGGTAACAGTCTGATTGTGAAAAGATGGAACGACGGAGCGATTGACCTTGATCTTTTTGAATCCCGCAATCACTTCATCAATCGTGGCAAAGTTGGTTAACGCGTACACCAACATTTGCGTCGACGCAATGCTGTTAGCAGAGTCTGCAGGCGCGACATCTTGGTACTGGGCTGTATTAGGTGCATAGAGCAATCCACCGACTAAGCCTTTTTCGTTCATGCCATCAACCAGTACCGGCAAACCGAGTGCATTCATACCCACAACAGCATATTTTGTAGACCAGTTCAAACCCGTGCCAGGTTTACCGTCCACACCTACGCCCAACGCTTTGTAGTTGCGGGGGGTGACGGCTAATTTAGAATTAAGTGGCGTACCGAACTCCATGGTGCGGCCATAGACAAAGCCGCCATCATTGGCCTTTAGCAAAAAGCTCGTACAGGCATTACTCACTAAGGGAGAAAAAGCAAAAGTAGCTGCTAGAGACGCCGCGACGATCTTTTTAATCAGTTTTTGTTTCATGGAAATCCTTGCGAGGGTTAAGTTAGGCCTTAAAATCTTAGCACTGCTATGTGAATGTAAAATTTCACTTTATAAGTGTATTACGTACTCAATAAAGCAGACGACGTTCAGTTGAAGAAATTCCTACACAATCGTTAGCTTTTTTTCCATAAAGATACTGAACGGATCCAATGCATAGATCCCATAAGGCCCTCGAATTTGATAGCCTAAATGCTTATAAAGACCCAGTGCTTCAAGCTGATAAATACCCGTCTCAAGCCTCATCACCGCTATTGACCGATCTATAAGAAAGCGCTCTAAAGTAATGATGAGTTGTTTGGATAAGCCTTGACCACGATAAGCCTCTTTAATAAAAACACGCTTAAGCTCCCCATATTGACCGTCATCCTCCATGACCCTGACTGCACCACAACCAAGGATATTTTCACCGTCATACATTCCCAAGAAAACGGTAGCTGGATCACTTAACTCAGCGATAGAAGCCAAGTGATTACTCTCGGAAGGGTAGAGATCCGCTAAATATGCATCAGAGAGACTCAATAATTCTTGTGCATCTTTTGAGGATGGATCTAATGGCGTGATTTTCATAAATGCAGTTTAGTAAGGAGGAACGTAGTTCAATCGCTATGATCGAATAATCTCCGACCCAAAAAACAAACCACTCGAAAGTGGTTTGTTCTAACTTAAAGCCATTTTTCGATTAAATAAGTTTACTTAAGGAAGGCATCTGCACCCACCTTATCAACTTGATACGTCGAAATAGATTTTACTTGAGTCATATTCTTGAGCTTGGCCATATCAACCACTGTCCAATTCAGCGCATTAATAGATCTAACATATAACTTGCCACCTGCAAGATCACCCATGGTAGTCCACTGCGTGACTTCGCTTGATGTGGTCTTCGCCTTCCCGCCATCACCAACTGAACCAACAGGATCTACAGTCAAATCATTCGGCCTATCAAAGTTATTCATGATGTGCGACAAAAGATTGATTTGCTCATCAGGTGTTTTGCCTTTTTGTACGTAGTTACTATAGAACGCAGCTTTTACAAAACGCCCCGTCGCAGTTTGTGATGATGGTAGTGCTGAAAGGGCAATACCAGCGTCTACAGTTTGGAGCTTTAACTTACCTAACTGACCTGTATTTTTATTAACGTTATCTTGCGTGTAGTTATTCAAATTAGTGAGGTGCCATGGAAACTCTGGCGCATTCGTCATGACATTGACAGGATTGTCATAGACGTTCTTTTTATTATTCAAAAATTCAATAACCAGACCGTTACCTGCTTTATCAAAAATTGCGAAATGTAAGGGCAAAGCTAAATTGCCTAAAAAGGCAGTTTTCGGCAACCAAAATTCAGTGTTATCACTCAACATAGCAGCCTTCACTTCAGCTACTGTTTTGTGGTTACCCAAAATCCATGTACCAAAATCGTTTACTGACAATATTTTTGTAGGGTCGTTACCTACGGGGGGTGTGGATGCTGGAATCATGGCATTTGCTGAAAAACTTAAGCCCTGATCATTCATACCATCCAACAACAAAGGAAGCTTTGTGCCTTCAACTAAGTTTCCCGTCATGGCCAAAATAGCGTATTTGGTACTAAACACCTTGCCCTGAACACCGGAAGGCGTTACAGACTCTACTTTTGTAGCGGCAGGCATATAGGTAAGGTTAGATGGGATTGGCAGCGTATAAGGAAGTTCCATCGTGCGACCGTAATAACCATTGCCATTGACATCCGTGACCATGAGGGCAGTACAGGCTATCGCATTTCCTAGAGAGGAGAAAGTAAGCGAGCCAGCCAACATGAGGCTGACAATAGATTTGATTTTTTTCATTTTTGGTTCTTAGGGAGTTGTGAAGTGTCTAAATAATGGCGTGGGTACTAGAGAAAATCTAGGTAATAAAAAACCCAGCAACTCAACTCAATGAACTTACTGGGTTTTCTATATAAAGACTGGCGGAGAGGGTGGGATTCGAACCCACGGTGGATTTGCACCCACGCCTGATTTCGAGTCAGGTACATTCGACCACTCTGCCACCTCTCCGGAGCGTGCAATTGTGTGGATCAATTGCGATGTAACTGACGCTACACCTGGTCAAGGGCGCAATTCTAGCAGAAACAGGACCACAAGCCGCTACACTAGAGGGATTGACGTTAATACCCCCCTACACGCCGGATTAAGCCATGTTATTTCTGTTATCTCCAGCTAAAAAACTCGACTACGACTCTACGGTCCAGACCGATACCCATACCCAGCCTTTGTTTGTCAAAGAAGCGACCATGCTGATCAAGGTGCTTAAGACCCAAAGCGCCGAGGACGTGGCTGAGTTAATGGATTTGAGCCCCGCCTTGGCAAAACTCAATGTGGATCGTTATGCGGCTTGGAAGCCAACTTTTACACAAA
>CAMAYM010000110.1 GCA_945862495.1 Bordetella parapertussis
CGCATCCTGGGCGAGACCCACATCCCCGCCCTGGTGGTGGACGTGACCGATGAAGATGCCTTCATCATGAGCCTGGCCGAAAACATCGCCCGGCGCGGCTATCGCCCGCTGGAGATCCTGGCCGACATCGAGGTGCTGCGTAAACGCGGCTACAGCGCCGAAATCATCATCCAGAAGACGGGCCTCTCGCCCAAGTACGTCAAAGACATCGTCTTCCTGCTCGACCAGGGGGAGGAACGCCTGATTGAAGGTGTGCAACGCGGCACCATCCCGCTGACCACGGCACTGGAAATCGCCCGCGCCAACGAAACCGCCACCGAAGGCGACGGCCAGGCCAATCTGGGCGATCTGCTGCAAGAAGCCTACGAAAACGGACAGCTCAAAGGCCGCCAGATCATCGAAGCCAAGCGCCTGATCGAAAAGCGCCTGGAGCACGGTCCGGCGTCACCGAATCGCGACCAAATCAAACCACCCACCTCCAGCTACAGCCTGGTGCGCACCTATCAGCGCGAAGTGGAGCGTCAGCGCAAGATGGTCCTGAAGGCCGAGCACGCCCACCAACGGTTGCTGCTGGTCGTCCAGGGCCTGAAGAAGCTCTTTGCCGACGAGCACTTCGTCAACCTGCTGCGCGCCGAAGGCCTGGACACCCTGCCCAAGTACCTGGCCGAACGCATCAACACCTTGGGCAGCGTCAGCACCCCCGACCACCCCGAACCTGAAGGAGCCACTCTGTGAACACCGCACGCCAAACCCACCACCACGCCCCGCACAGCAACCTGACTGAGATGTACCCCGGCATCTACCGCCCAGGCAGCGACAGCACCAGTGACGCTGACGACGGCACCAACTTGCCCACCGGGCCGCTGAACACCCTGCTGGGCTTTGAGCTGGAAACCTACCAAATCCCGCTGGACCAGCTCCTGCCCAGCAAAAAGGTGCCCGACGGGGTCATGAGCACCCGCAAGTACAAACAGATCGTCTCCAGCATCAATGAGGTGGGGCTGATCGAGCCGCTGTCCGTCATCCAGCCCGACCGCAAGAAGCCCGAGTACCTGGTGCTGGATGGCCATCTGCGCGTGCTGGCCCTCAAAGAGCTGGGCATGAGCGTCGGCCCCTGCCTGTTTGCCAAGGATGACGAAAGTTACTCCTACAACCACCATGTCAACAGACTCTCGACCATCGCCGAGCACTACATGATCCGCCGCGCCATCGACCGGGGCGTGAGCAAGGAGCGGCTGGCCAGGGCGTTCAACGTCAACTTGAGCTCCATCAACCGGCGCATCAACCTGCTCGAAGGCATCTGCCCCGAAGCCATCACCTTGCTGCAAGACAAGCAGTTCACGCCAGACGTCACCCGCATCCTGCGCAACATGAAGGCCGCCCGCCAGGTGGAGGCGGTGGAGCTGATGATCGCCAGCAACACCATCACCGTGGCGCATGCCGAAGCCCTGCTCAAGGCCACGCCGCCCGAGCAGCGCACCGACGTGAAGCCGGCCGAGCGGGAAAAGAAGATCGCACCCATTGAGCAGATCGAAAAGCTGGAAAAAGAGATGAGCCAGGTGCAAGAGAAGTACCAAGAAGCCGAAAGCTCCTACGGTTCCGACCTGCTCAACCTGGTGGTGGCCAAGGGCTACCTGACCAAGCTGCTGGCCAACGAGGCGGTCAATAGCTACATCAGCCGCCACGAGCCGGAAATCCTGACCCACCTGGAGCTGGTGGTGAACACCGTCAGCATGGAAGAGGCGGTGCAACAACAGGCTCAGTCCGCTGAAGCGGCCTCGGAGGCCGCCACTAGGGCCTGACCGGCCAGATCAGCCGCACAGACCCATAATCGATTCGCGAATCGAGAAATAGTTTCGTTCAACCGTAGAACGGACGCTGGTTTTGCGGTAGACTCGTTCGACTTCTTACAGAAGTGCGTTACACCTTACTTTTTACCCCCTAGACCGCGCTTGTCCGTAGTGACACGGCATGGCGGTAGCGTGCCCAAAGCCCATTTAACCCTTACAACAACTCAAAAAAGAGCCGCCCAAACATGACCAGTCGCCAAGCCAAGATCCAAGAAGACACCCATTTTCGGATCATGCGCATCTTGCAAGACAACCCGGACCTGACCCAGCGCGAGCTGGCCGACAAGCTCGGCATGAGCGTTGGGGGGCTGAACTACTGCCTCAACGCCCTCATCGACAAGGGCTTTGTGAAGATGGCGAACTTTTCCAAAAGCAAGAACAAGTTCAAGTACGTCTATCTGCTCACACCTCAAGGTATTGCCGAAAAAGTGGCGCTGACCAGCCGGTTCCTCAAACGCAAGATGGAAGAGTACGAGGCACTGAAGGTGGAAATCGAGGCATTGAAAACCGAAGTGGGCAACGACAAATCTGGCCAGAAAGTACAAAAAACATGATTAACGTCTCACCCGTCATTCTCTGCGGTGGTTCAGGCACACGTTTGTGGCCATTGTCCCGTACAGGTTTCCCTAAGCAATTTCTTTGTTTGACTGGCAAAGAGAGCCTTTTTCAGCAAGCAGCTTTGCGCCTGGCCAATCTGGGTAGCGCAGACATCAAAGTTGCATCTCCCATAATCGTCACAGGGGAAGACCACCGCTTCTTGGCATCTGAACAGCTTCGCGAAATCGGCGTTGAACTGGGGTGTGCGCTTTTGGAGCCCGTCGGCAGAAATACAGCACCTGCGCTCACATTTGCAGCATTTGCAGCCATGGAAGGCGGAGCAGACCCCGTTCTGGTGGTGACGCCTGCCGATCAAACCGTGGTGAAAGCCGACGCCTTTACCGCCGCCATGCAACAAGCAGTGGCAGAGGCTGCAAACGGCACCATCGTCATTTTGGGTGTGACGCCGGACAAACCAGAAACCGGATATGGTTACATCCAAATCAACCAGGCCGAAACGAATGCCAGCGTAAGCGCTGTTCGCCGCTTTGTTGAGAAGCCCGACGCCGCCACAGCCCAAGCCTATCTGAACGAAGGTGGCTACTACTGGAATGCCGGCATGTTCGTGCTCAAAGCCTCTGTTTGGCTCAAGGCGCTCGAGCAATTTCGTCCAGATATCTTACAGGCCACGCAGGCCGCCTGGGACAAGCGCAGCGCCGACAGCGCGTTTGTTCGCCCCGGCAAGGCTGAATTTACTGCTATTCCTTCCGAGTCCGTGGACTACGCCGCCATGGAGCACTGCCCCGGCAGCAACTTCCCCATCAAAATGGTGCCTCTGGATGCCGGTTGGAACGACCTGGGGGCTTGGGATGCCGTCTGGAATGTCTTGCCAAAAGACGAAGCTGGTAATGCGCACTTAGGTGACGTACTGACCACCGACAGCCGTAACACCTTAGTGCACGCCACCAGCCGACTCGTTAGCTTGGTGGGGGTTGAAAACCTGATCGTGGTGGAAACACCCGACGCCGTGCTGGTAGCAGACAAAACCCGCAGCCAAGACGTGAAACACATCGTCACCCAGCTGCAGAAAACAAAACGCGAAGAGCACACGCTGCACCGCAAAGTGCATCGCCCATGGGGCTGGTATGACAGCATTGATGAGGGTGGTCGCTTTAAGGTCAAGCGTATTCAGGTCAAGCCCAAAGCCAGCCTAAGCTTGCAGAAACACCACCACCGGGCCGAGCACTGGATCGTGGTGACTGGAACTGCCGAAATTACCAACGGGGACAAGGTGCTGACCCTGACAGAAAACCAATCCACCTACATCCCCCTAGGTGAGGTTCATCGACTCGCTAACCCCGGCACGATACCGCTCGAAATCATCGAAGTGCAGTCGGGCAGCTACCTAGGCGAGGACGACATCGTCCGCTTTGAAGATACCTACGGACGGGTGCAATCATGACCCTACATCCAAAAATCTATGTCGCTGGCCACCGGGGCATGGTGGGCTCGGCCATCGTGCGCCAGCTGCTAGCCCAGGGCCAACCGCCCGAACACATCGTCACCCGAACCCATGCCGAGCTGGACCTGACAAACCAAGCCGCCGTCAGCGCGTTCTTTGCCGCTGAAAAACCTCAACAAGTCTATTTGGCCGCTGCGAAGGTGGGCGGCATTCACGCCAACAACACCTACCCGGCCGAATTCATCTATCAGAACCTGATGATGCAGGCCAACGTCATCGATGCGGCCTTTCGCAATGGCGTGCAAAAGCTGCTTTTCCTGGGCTCAAGCTGTATCTACCCCAAGCTGGCAGATCAGCCCATGCGCGAAGACGCCTTACTGACAGGCACGCTTGAACCCACCAACGAGCCCTACGCCATCGCCAAGATTGCTGGCATCAAGCTCTGCGAAAGCTACAACCGCCAGTATGGCCAGAGCCACGGGGTGGACTACCGCAGCGTCATGCCCACCAACCTTTACGGCCCTGGTGACAACTACCACCCCGAGAACTCCCATGTCATCCCCGCTTTGATCCGTCGCTTTCACGAAGCAAAGGTCAACAACGCATCTAGCGTCACCATCTGGGGCACTGGCACACCCAAGCGCGAATTCTTGTATGTAGATGACATGGCAGCAGCCAGCGTGCACGTTATGAACTTGCCCGAAGCCACCTATAGCCAGTACACCCAGCCCATGCTCAGCCACATTAACGTGGGCTGTGGGGAAGACGTGACCATTTTGGAAATGGCACAAGCTGTAGCTCGAACCGTGGGCTACACCGGCCCCATCCACACTGACCCTACTAAGCCAGACGGTGCGCCGCGCAAGCTCATGGACAGCACTCGTCTTAACGCATTGGGCTGGCAAGCACAGGTCGGACTGGAAGTAGGTCTGAAAGCTGCTTACGAAGACTTTTTGGCCCATTACGCCGCATAAACATAGAGAAAAAATGATGACAACACCCAATGCAACCCCAAAAGTAGCCCTCATTACCGGCATCACGGGTCAAGACGGTTCCTACCTCGCCGAGTTTCTGCTTGAAAAAGGTTACATCGTTCACGGCATCAAGCGCCGAGGCAGCTTGTTCAACACACAGCGCATCGACCACATCTATCAAGACCCGCACATCGACAATGCGCGCTTCAAGCTGCACTATGGTGACTTATCTGACACTAGCAACTTGGTGCGTATTATTCAGGAAACTCAGCCAGACGAGATTTACAACCTCGGCGCCATGAGCCATGTAGCCGTGTCGTTCGACAGCCCTGAATATACGGCTGACGTTGACGGCATTGGCACGCTGCGTATTCTCGAAGCCATTCGCATCTTAGGTCTTGAGAAAAAGACGCGCTTTTACCAAGCCAGTACCAGTGAGCTGTACGGCTTGGTGCAAGAAATTCCACAAAAGGAAACCACACCGTTCTACCCCCGCAGCCCTTACGCTGTTGCCAAGATGTATGCGTACTGGATCGTTGTGAACTACCGCGAGGCTTATGGCATTTACGCCTGCAACGGCATTCTTTTCAACCACGAGAGTCCACGTCGCGGCGAAACCTTCGTGACTCGCAAAATCACCCGTGGCTTGGCGAACATTGCTCAGGGCTTGGAGCCGTGCCTGTACATGGGCAATATGGATGCGCTGCGTGACTGGGGCCATGCCAAAGACTATGTGCGCATGCAGTGGATGATGCTGCAGCAAGACCAGCCTGAAGACTTCGTCATCGCCACCGGTGTGCAGTACAGCGTGCGGCACTTCATTGAATGGTCCGCTGCTGAACTAGGGATCAAGTTGCGCTTCGAAGGCCAAGGGGTGGACGAAGTTGCGATTATTGACAGCATCGAGGGTGACAAGGCACCGGCGCTCACACCCGGACAAATCGTCGTAAAGGTTGACCCGGGCTACTTCCGTCCCACCGAGGTTGAAAGCCTATTGGGCGACCCTTCCAAGGCCAAACAAAAACTATGCTGGGTGCCTCAGATAACAGCGCAAGAAATGTGCGCCGAGATGGTTGCCCATGACTTGGCTGAGGCCAAAAAACAAGCACTGCTCAAGCAGCATGGGTACAACGTCAATGTGAGTTTTGAATAAATCCGATTCTAAATAGATACTAAAATAGTATTAAATAATCTTTAATTTGCTATTTTATTAAATACATTGTTTTAATCCTAGCAGCCTGTTGGACTTGGGAAAATAAAACGTGCCACAAGGCTGTCAAATATGTTTTTACGTCGGCAAGACATCCACCAGCGAAATTGGAGCGCTGGAATTGCCTGTTTTTTACGCAAAACCACACTCGGAATGGAAAGTCCGACAGGCTGCTAGCAAACAGATGCCGAATGTAATTGCAACAACTCCTCATTTCATTTTTGCTAAAAAATCTCATGAAAAATTTAAGCGACAACATCATCAAAGCAATCATTGAAACCGCTGACTTGCGTGGCACGGATATAGTTGGTCTGATCGTCGATGAAACCGTATTACTTGAATCTGGCCTTGACTCACTCGGCTTTGCCATTCTTGTAGCGCGGCTAGAAGAAGAGCTTGGATATGATCCTTTTGTTTTGATGGATGAACCGGTTTACCCACGCACTTTTGGCGAATTTGTCGCTATCTACCAACGTTTTGCACCACAAACACCGTAATGAATTTCTTGGCTGAAAAGCTTGTGATTTGTGACGCAAGCGATGTCTTATGGTTCAATGCTGAAGCGATACCCGTTACTGCTTCGAGCCTAGCCTTCGCTTTTGCGCAATTGCCCTTAAAAGACTGGCAGAGTAAACGTGTCGCGCTTGGCAGCATGCCCGTTGTCGAACTGGTGTCTACACTCATATTTCTAGATGGACTGGCCGATACCATCCTCTTGTTACCTAACGAAGATGATCCGCAAACTCGCGCCGCACGCTTGGCGCAGGCAAATGTAGACATCGTCATTGAAAAAGACGGTCTTGGATTTGCAAAATTATTTGAGTTAGCTAGCGCAGAGCCAGTATCAAACACCACACAATTACCAGTGCGGCCCGCGTCCGTGGCAACCACTTGGCTTCTTCCTACCTCAGGTACAACGGGTACCCCCAAGCTAATTCCTCACTCATTTGCGTCGTTGACACGCAGCATGACGACTCGGCGTATCGGCGATGAATACCTGTGGGGCAGTCTGTACAGTCTACGTCGCTTTGCGGGGTTACAGGTATTCCTACAGTCATGGATGTGCGGCACACCGCTGGTACTTAATGAGGAAGACAGCGATTTAAGCGAAGTCCTAGCGCGACTTGTCGCACTCGGCTGCAACGCAATTTCTGCCACGCCTTCCATGTGGCGAAAGCTTTCCATGTTTTCTTTGTTTGACCAATTGAGGCTCAAACAAATCACACTGGGCGGTGAGATTGTTGACCAAGCAGTTTTGGACATGTTGACAAAGCGGTTCCCCGCCGCACGTATCACGCATATCTACGCATCCACCGAAGCAGGCGTCGGGTTTGCTGTGCGTGACGGCAAGTCTGGTTTTCCAGCCGAATACCTAATCAGCTCGCCATCTGGCGTTGCTATGCGCGTGGATGAGCATGGACATCTCTGCTTCTCCGCCACGTTGGTTAAGACGTCGACCATAAACAGAGATAGCACCTGGGTTGACTCTGGCGACGTGGTCGAAATCCGCGAAGGCAGAGTCCTTTTTTTGGGTCGCGCCAATGGTTCTATCAACGTTGGCGGCAACAAAGTCATGCCCGAAGAAATTGAGTCGGTGATCAAGGAACTGCCAGAGGTGGCATTCGTTCAAGTGCGCGCCCGCAAGAGCGCCATGCTGGGGAGTTTGGTCGAGGCTGCCATTACCCCTATGCCTGGCACCGTGATGGATGCCGCCTTCAAGAAAAAAGTGATAACACACTGCCGCGCCCGGCTGGACGGCTTCAAAGTACCCGCGTTCATTATGGCTGCCGATGGCATTCAATTAACCGCCTCCGGCAAACTTTCAAGGATGACTGTGGAATGAAAAAAATTGTGATGGTGACTGGCGCACGCCGTGGCCTGGGTCTTGCAATCTGCCAACGCCTGGCAGCTGATGGCTACAAAGTGCTTGCCGTTGCACGGTCCGACAGTCCTGAACTGAATGCCTTGTGTGATGGTGAAAGCGTGTGCTTTGAATACTTTGACCTGGCAAACACCGACAAGATTCACGCCTGGGTGGGTGACCTGGCCAAGCGGCATGGCCGCATTTACGGGCTCGTCAACAATGCCGCCATTGGTGCCGACGGCGTGTTGGCCACCATGCACGAGCACGACATTGCGCAGTCTCTGCTGGTCAACCTTCAGTCGCCCATCGTGCTGACCAAGTATGTGTCGCGTTCCATGTTGCTCGGGGGTGCTGGCCGCATCGTCAACATCTCATCCATCATCGGCTCGACTGGTTTCAGTGGCCTGTCGGTCTACGCCGCCACCAAAGCGGGGTTGATTGGTTTCACCAAATCCTTGTCGCGTGAGCTTGGCAAAGCCGATATCACCGTCAACTGCGTGGCCCCTGGCTACATGGATACCGATATGACCAAAGGTATTGCGGCTGACAAATTGTTATCGATCAGGCGCCGCAGTCCTTCTGGCAAATTGGCCTCAGTCGAATCTGTGGCAGCTTCAGTTTCTTTTTTGTTGG
>CAMAYM010000111.1 GCA_945862495.1 Bordetella parapertussis
CAATGCTGCTAATACTACCTTGGCCTTGAAGTCGGCCGTGTGATTCCTTCTGGGTCGTCTCATCATTACTCTCCTGGGCGCTCTGCGCCAAAAAGACCAATGACTTTTTATCACTTATCGGCCTGTCTAGTTTGGCCAGACCGGCTCTGAATAATGTTTTGGGGAGATTTTTTAGTAGCTCTGGTTTTTATTTTTAACAAATACCTTCACTTCAAAGACACTTCATGTTCAGTTTGATTTTAAATGCTCTGGCACCCGTTGCCTTTGTGATCGCACTTGGTTTTTTAGCGGGTAAAAATAAACGCATCAATCAAGATGGGGCAAAGAGCTTATCAACCGTAGTCGTCAACTTTGCACTGCCTTGCACGCTTTTTGTTTCTATTTTTTCTTTCAGTCCCGCTCAGTTTGAAAACATCCCCTACGTTCTCACCCTGACGATCGGCATTGCCTTGCCATTTCTAATCTCGATCTTCTTGGCTCTTTTTGTTTGGAAGAAACCAGCCGGTGAAGCCGCCCTGTTTGGCAGTAACAGCGGCTTTCCCGACATGGCATATTTTGGATTGCCTGTAGTGATGACCGTGATTGGACAGCAAGGTATGTTGCCCATCATCATTGGCAACATCATTACAAGCATCATTGTGATTCCAATCGTGATGGCGATGATCAACAAAGGTCAGAGCCATGGGTCTGCCTCCAGCATATCTGCAATTTTGATCAACACACTTAAACAACCTGTCGTCTGGGCGCCGCTCATTGGACTGGCTTTGGTCTTGATAGGTTTTAAACTGCCCACCCTTGCGACCGACTCATTGAAACTCATCGGCAATATTGCAGGGGGGCTCGCGCTCTTTACACTTGGTGTATTGCTGTCATTTTTAATGCCCAAAATTGATAGTCAAGTGATCACCGTGGTGATTCTTAAAAATCTTGCCATGCCTGCTCTCGTGGTTGGGCTAGCATTATTTTTTAAGCTTGATTCAACGCTCGCAAAAGGCGTTGTCATTATTGCCGCGTGCCCCGCTGCAACGATGGGAGCAATGTTGAGTTCGCAACATAGTGTCGCGACTGAAAAGATACCCGGTCAAATTCTGGCCAGTAATGTCGCTGCGATTTTTACTATGGCGCTTTGGATTTATATCGCAGAAACGCTCTTCTAATCGAATCTACCACTTCTCAACCCCAGGCCGCAGATCTAACTCAAAGGTCCAGGCATCAGGGGTTTGCTCATGCAGCCAGAGATAGGCACGAGCAATACTGTCTGGTTCGAGCAAACCCTGAGGCCCCAAGGCGGCAACACGCTCTGGTTGTGTGTTGCGAACGCGCTCTGAATCAATCACGCCATCCACCACGACATGAGCAATGTGCAAGCCTTTAGGGCCAAACTCTCGGGCCATGCTTTGCGCTAATGCGCGCAACGCTGCTTTACCACCCGCAAAGGCACTAAAGCCCACCCCACCCCTTAAGCTCGCGGTCGCACCCGTAAACAAAATCGTGCCACGTCCTTTGGGTAACAGCACGCGCGCGGCCTCTCGACCGACTAAGAATCCAGCCATCGCGCACATTTCCCAAGTTTTGAAATATTTTTCTGCGGTCATTTCCAGCAGCGGAAGACGCACGTTCCCACCCACATTAAAGACTACGACCTCGAGGGACCCCACTTCGCTTTCAATTTTATTAAACAGTGCGATGACCTCGTCCTCGCGGCGTGCATCGAGTTGAACTGCCAGCGCACAACCACCTGAGGCTTGGATACTTTGCACCAGTGTTGCACTGGCATCGGGTGTACGACGCGTCACACAGACCGTGAAGCCTGCTTGTGCAAAGCGTTTTGCGATGGCACTCCCCGTTGCATCGCCCGCCCCTACGATTAGGCAAACCTTTTGTTTCGTTACGACCTCAGACGGAGTGCGCATTATTAAGCCCTCGCAGTCGGACGTGCGACAACAGAGGTGTACCAGCGGGTGAGCTCTTTGAGTTCAGGCGGGATACGTGTACCGGTCGCCTTGCCAACTAGAAAGCCACACTGGGCCACAATATCTGCGATTGTGTAGTGATCCGCGGCAATAAATTCACGATCGACGAGCTCGCGATCGAGCCAAGCAAACGCATCCAATGCACGGTTACGCGCAAGCTCGCCACAGACGGGCTCTTGTTGTAGGCGTCCAATCCAGTATTCGCCCGTATGCTGAAAATGGCTGACAATCGGAGCAACGATTTCAAACTCAATCCGTCGCGTCCACATATCCACTTGGGCTTTTTCTAGATTGGTGCGACCAAACAGTGGTTTTTCTGGATGGAGTGCCTCAAGATAGCGGCAGATCGCGACAGACTCGGTTAGCAATGTACCGTCATCGAGCTCAAGCACCGGAACCTTACCTAGAGAGTTCAGCGCGCGGAACTCTGGGGTGAGATTTTCACGCTTGACGCCATCGACCTGACGCGTCGGAATCGTCAGCCCCTTTTCCGCCAAAAAAATACGCACACGGCGCGGGTTCATCCCTACAGTCATGTCATAAAGCAGCATGTTCGCTCCACATAACAAAATAGTTAATTTTCTTAAGATAAATCAAGTATGTAAATCGTAAAATATGTAAAACTTATTACTTAATTCTACTTCCCCCCGTCTCAAGGATCTCCTATGAAACAACTAATGATCAAAAAATTAATCGCGACATTCGTTGCGACGTCTTTCGCTTTTACCCCATTGATCGGCAATGCATGTACGGCCGTGAATGTCATCGCAAAAGATGGCTCTGTTGTTGCTGGAAGGACTATGGAATGGGCTTTTGACATGAAGTGGCAGATCACTGCAAATCCAAAGGGAACAACCATCCCGATGACTGCACCAGCTTCAATGAAACTCCCTGCAAAAAACCTATCTAGCAAATATGCTTTCGTTGGCGTTGCCCCTGGCGTTTTGGAGGGTTCGCCAGCATATCTAGAAGGGCAAAATGAGGCGGGCCTGGCCATCAGCGGAAATTTTTTGCCCGGTTTTACTGAGTACCAAACCGTGACTCCCCAAGATAAAAACTATGTTTCTGTCATTAATTTTGGAGGCTTTATCTTAGGCATGTTTGGATCGGTGAAGGAACTGCGCACTGAAATTCCAAAATATAAAGTCTGGTATGACCCAAGCGAAGTTAAAGGTATTCCAACAGCTCCCTGGATACATTACGTCTTAACAGACCGAACCGGTGACAGCATCATCGTAGAGTTTGTAAAAGGTCAAATGGTGATTCATGAAAACGTAGCGGGCGTATTGACCAATGCACCCACTTATGACTGGCACCTTAATAATGTTAGAAACTATTTATCGCTCACCTCTACTGCAACACCCGCTGTCTCAGTAAACGGTACAAACGTGACAGAGCTTGGACAGGGTGGCGGTTTGATGGGACTTTCTGCAGATTACACTCCACCCTCCCGCTTTGTTAGACAAGTCTACCTCAAGCAGTTTGCTTATCAAGCTTCAAATAGTACTGAAGCAGTTCAATTGGCTGGGCATTTCTTGAATAACGTTGACATGGCTGTGGGTGTTGCACGTTCTACAGATGGCAAACAGGTTTTTTCTGACTACACACAATGGGTCAATCTGAAAGATTTGAAGAATAATCGTATGAAGATTGCAAACTATGCCAATCGTACAAACTTTATAGAGATTGATCTGAATCAGGTGTTTAAATCTGGAAAATCAAGGACATGGCTGATAGATACATTACCGTATCCAAAAAATGATTTAACAGCAGAACTCTTGAAGTAATTTTCTAAAAGCACCTCCATGAAAAAAAGGCCTTAAGACGTTTCGTCTTAAGGCCCGGCAATCTGTGGCTCCCCGCCCTGAATTCGAACCAAGGATCAGCAGAATTAAAAGAAAAGTCGGTTATTCGATTTTTCGATTAAAACAATGACTTAATTCAAAAAAAGACCACCGTGTAATAGTTTGCGTCATAGCCGAAAGCTTTATGTTTTTATTATGTCCTCTTTGACTCGCAAAAGTTTTAACTCATCAGCGGAAATGGTTACATTTTTCCCATCAACAACAACAACAATCCCCGTATTAGTACTAATAGCTAGCTCGCGTGCTGAGCGAGCAGCCCTCTGGATGGCGGCATATGAGCCAATCAAATCTGAATCGTTCGAAGTTAAAATGTCTTTTGTATTCATTTATCACTCCAGTCAAGAAGCTTTGGTGCCATACCAGAGTTATCGTATAGCATCCAAGAATCAACTGCGTAGCAATAATGTTGGTTAAAGTTTTTTAGACCAGCTTTAAATCGTCTAAGAATAACATCCTCGGGAATATTGTGGCCGCCCTGCATCACGCGTTGCGCGACACGAGAAACAGCCAAATCAGCACTTGGCAAGGACAAAAACCATAATTTCACCTGATAACCAAGTTTCTGCCAAAGCTTAATTTTCCGCAAATAACTCAAACCAGATAAAGTAGTTTCAAATGCAAAGTCATGATCGGCGGCAACGCACTCATCGATTTCTTGCAACATTAAACGCCCGGCCTTAAAGGCAGCAGACTCAGGATTGAAAGGTGCTAAGCCGGCAGCAATTAAATCGGCATTAATAAATCTAAGCGTATGGGCTTCTGAAGGTAAAAAGTCACGGGCAAACGTTGTTTTGCCAGCACCGTTAGGTCCTGCAATGATGATGATTTTTTTCAATCAGTCTACCCTTGAAAAGAATTCGACAAGAACAGGTTTAATCCTAACAATAGGCTATAAAACAGCCGACAAACATCTAAGCTTACTTTCATTTTATAAGCATGAGGATGCGATGTCACGCCTTCAGCCGCGATCACATCACAAAACAAAAAAGCCCAACCTTGTGGGTTGGGCAATCTGTATAAAACCTGTAGTACCCGACACATTCATGTCAATTCAAGACAAGCCAAATTTTTTGCAAACAAAACATCTTCAATCGTGATCAGATTATCGATGAGAATTTTCAAAATGACGGCACGTGATTGATTTTTCACCTTCAGCCAAATAATTTTAGGAGGCTGACCTAAAACAACAGATAGCTCTTCAAAATCCGCATCCCTTGTCACTATAACGAAATCATTGTCTTGTGCTGTCTGCCAAATTTCTCTGTCGGACGCAGACTCCATCCCAAGTAAAACCACTTGAGAAGTGCCTGGATATGCATTCTGCAAAAAAGGGACTAGGCGCCGTGATAAGTTTTCATCTAACAACAACTTCATTGAACAGCCAAGGAATAAATGCGATGCTCTCGATCTGCAGCAAAAGAGAGAACTGCCAAGATATCGGCCAATTCAAGCTCCGGAAAATCTTCGAGAATTTCTTGATGTGTCATACCTTCAGATAGCATAGTAAGCACGTCATAGACTGTAATGCGTAGGCCACGGATACAAGGCTTGCCACCCCTCTTACCTGGCTCCAAGGTTATTCTGTTCATGGCGACTCTCCCTAAAAAAACCTTTTGGTATAGTTATTATAATTTTATTACCCAGCTCAGCATAGACTTGATCGTTATGAACTCATTAACTAGAAATGTAGTTCTGAGTTGCATAGCCCCAGAATGAGGTTTTAGCCAAAAAAAAACAGCCAAAAGGCTGTTTTTGGCTCCCCGAGCTGGACTCGAACCAGCGACCTGCGGATTAACAGAAAAGTCGGTTGTTTAAATAATGTTTAAAAACAGTAACTTATATTCAAAAAAGATCACCGTGTAATAACTCGTGTAATTGAATTAAGAGTTGCATTATGCAACTCTTGGGCACTTGGGTCCGTTTTTACTCATTACAAAAAGCGCAAAATTATTAATACGGCGACACTCTTTAACTTGTGAGCTACTAACCACGCCAACCAAGCAATCAAAATCTTATTTGAGTCCCATCCGGCCACCTTTACACTTTTTTTCTGCACGAATGATGACCACTTTTTTAAAACAAACCTCGTCACTTTTTGAAGTACCGGTAAATTTTTATAATTATTTTGCCGCGATTAACATAGGTTGCTCATTCATATTGTAAGGTCGATTTGATCACCCACGCCCGAGCGCGGGTGAGTGCCTCGTTGATGTTATATCGTGCTTCATCCCCATCGATGATACCCATATCTACGATGATTGCGTATTCCGATCATCGTGACCGCTGATTCTGACCTATCGTGACCAGTTGCGCAGCGTGATGTGTTGTGCCCTTAAATTATAAGTACATCGGTCACGATGAGTTAGTTTTTTTCTCCTGTTTGGTGGTTTTTGGCTTTTGCCGTAATGATTCTCCCGCTAAAGTCAGGCGATGATTTTTTTGCATTAAGCGGTCCATGATCGCGTCAGCGATCGTGGCGTCTCCGATCCAGGCGTGCCAGTGCTCGATGGGTAATTGACTCGTGATGATGGTGGCCTTACTAGCAGCCCTGTCGTCAATCAGTTCCAGTAAATCAGCCCGCGTATGAGCATCCAGACCAGTCATCCCCCAATCATCCAGTAACAACACGTCAGTTTTGGCGATCTGTATCAGCCATTTGCCGAAGGTGCCGTTGCCGTGTCGGATTTTTAAATCTTCTGTCAGGCGCGGCACGCGCTGGTAATAAACCGAGTGACCTCGGCGACAGGCGTATTGAGCCAGTGCACAACCCAGCCAGGATTTACCCGCGCCAGTCGGTCCGGTAATAAAGATCGTCTGACCATTGGTCACCCAGTCGCCTAGCACAAGACTCATGATCTCTTTGCGATCGAGCCCTCGACCAGCGCGAGTATCCAGATCTTCAATCGCAGCCTGCGGATAGCGTAGGTGAGCATTCTTTAAAAGACGTACAAGCTTTTTATCATTGCGCCAGTTGATCTCGCGATCAACCAAGAGTGCGAGTCGTTCTTCAAAGCTCATGCTGCTAATAGTGGCTTGCATCAACTGTTCTTGCAGGCTATCTGCCATGCCCTGTAGTTTTAATTCTTTTAACTGCTCTAGCGTTGTATGAGTCATCATGATTAAAAATCCTATTGGTAGTAGCTCGGGCCACGCACGTGTTCATGCTCTGGGCTGGTCCATTGAGTGGCATCTTGCTGGCTGACTTGGTCGCGGTGATTGGCCAGAATGTCACGCACATGGCTGTACTTGGTCACCCCAAGTTCAAGAGCGAGTAAACAGGCTGCCTCCAATCTCGTCTTGCCATAGCGCTTGGCCAGGGAGAGCAGCCCGAGACAGGCGCGATAGCCGTGCTCGGGGTGACGGCGCATATGCAAGAGCTTGGAGACAAACCCGCCGGTGGCCACCCCAATCGTCTCGCCCCAGTGAATGAGCCTCTCGGGTGTCCACTCCATATGCGCACGATGTGCAGCCGATAAGTGCTCGGCAACCGTTGTGTAGCCACCTTTTTGCATATTGCGGGCGTGACACGCTACCCGCTGACCTCGGTGCAAGACCTCCACGGCGTGCGCCGTCACTCGAGCCTCTAACTGCTGACTCACTAGTGCCTGTGGCACGCTGTAGCGATGTCCTTCAAATTCAATGTGCTGATCGATATGTACGCGCACAAGTTTGAATACCGCAAACTCCCACAGTTGGGCTGGTAGCGGTTGTAGTGCAGGCGCATCGATTTGCGTAAAACAGCTGGCGCGTGTGCCCGGCATTTTTTGGAAGTTCTTATTGTTTAACCGATCAAGTAGCGGCCTAATAGAATCGTTCACATCGTCGATTGAATTAAAACGAGTATTGCGCAGGCGCATCATGATCCATCGTTCAACAACTTGAACAGCCGACTCGACCTTGCCTTTATCTTGTGGGTGGTAGGGACGAGCGGGTAAGACCGAGGTGCTGTAATGACGCGCAAAGTCGGCAACAGTCACGTTGGTGCCAGGCTCGTAGCGATCAGGGTCGCTGATCATGGCGCGAGGGTTGTCCGGCACGATCAACTGTGGCACGCCACCATAAAACCTTAAGGCTAAAGAGATGGAGTTCAACCAATCCATCATGGATTCTCGCGGTGTCGCGCAGGCAAAGGTATAGCTCGAGGCGCCCAGCGAAGCGACAAAGATATGCACCCGATCGCCGTTATTCAACCCAAGTGTGGGGCCGGCGAAGTCTACAAACATCTTCTCGCCCGCGCGGTGGGTCTGGCGCATGGATCGTTTAAGCGTGCGGGCATATTGCCGATAGTGCTCGCAGAATTGCGAATACTTATGGGTACGTTGCTCAGGGCGCTGAGCGACGTGCTCCTCCCAGAGCAGCATCAGCGTCATGCCTTTACGACGTTATTCCTGATGAACATAGCCGTAGTCTGGTAGCGCAACATCGCTGTGCTTGGCAGGGGCCGGCAGCAACCGGCGTTGCAGATCGGCTTCATCAAGACCTTGAATGGTCGGCCAATCTAGCTGTGCGGCTGCCGCCAAGGTGACGTACTTGGTCACCACGCCTTTGGATAGCCCCAGAGATGCGGCTATCCGTTCATGGGAGAGCTGCGCGTCTAACTTCAGACGCAAGACATCCTTTA
>CAMAYM010000112.1 GCA_945862495.1 Bordetella parapertussis
ATTTTTAAGCTCTGTCGTGTAATAGAGCTCTTCTTTGCCAGCTGGTGATATACGGTAATACGAAAGCTTGACTGAACTCAACTGCTCACCAGACGTTAACGCCTGAAAAAGTTTTGGTGAAGCCATATCGATTTCTTTCGTTAGAACCAAAGCACCGTGCACACGTTTGCCAGTCGGCAAGCCTGTTTGTGGCGATTTAGGGATTTCGATAGTGTGCTCAACAGCTTGAATGAGCATGGTTTTTTCGTGACCCTGGATAGTGCAGCTACCGTCGATAGGGCCTTGGGTATTACCGGTGACAGTCAGAAACATTGGGGTTGGCATTGATGACTCCTAAATAAGTTAACAGTTTGTGATGAAAGAACGGATGCTGGGGGCTCTGTTGAAGCCCATTTTTTACTGCAACTACATTGCTGTGATTGCGCCTTTAGTTCTTGTCAAGCTTACCAACAAGTGAAAGGGTGAACGACGCGCCCATGTACTTAAAGTGAGGCCGCACACGCATCGAAACCCGATACCAACCTGGGTCACCTTCAACGTCATTGACCTCAATAACTGCTGAACGCAAGGGCCTACGACTACGCACTTCAGGGCCTGGAGCATCCATGTCTGCGACATACTGGCGAATCCAGTTGTTCAACTCACCTTCGAGATCTGACCGCTCTTTCCAAGTACCAATATTCTCGCGCTGCAGCACTTTAATGTAATGAGCCAAGCGATTCACAACGAAAATATAGGGGAGCTGAGTCGCAAGCTTGTAATTCGTCTCGGCCTCCTTGCCTTCTTTGGTGTTGCCAAAGAACTTGGGTTTCTGCGTGGAGTTGGCTGAGAAAAATGCCGCGTTATCACTATTTTTTCGCATCGAGAGAGAAATGAAGCCCTGCTCAGCGAGTTCATATTCACGCCGCTCAGAAATCAACATTTCGGTCGGAATCTTGGTTTGAATCTCGCCCATGGCTTCATAGTTGTAAATAGGCAGATCACCGACAGTTCCACCACCCTGAGGTCCGATGATATTTGCACACCAGCGATAGTCGGCAAAACTCTGCGTCAGACGCGAAGCAAAGGTAAAAGCCGCATTGCCCCACAAAAATTTATTGTGACCGTTGTCCGAGACATTTTCTTCGTAATTGAATGTCTTAGAAGGCGTCGTATTTTGACCATAGGGGGTGCGCAACAGAAAATGCGGCACCACAAGTCCCACGTTGCGTGCGTCTTCACTTTCACGAAACGCATTCCACTTGGTGTATTGTGGACTTTCAAAGATTGAAGACAAATCCTTTAGGTCAGGTAACTTAGTGAAGTCATCTAAACCAAAAAATTGGGCACCTGCGGCTGCGATAAAGGGCGCATGCGACATCGCAGAAACAGCAGCGCAATTTTGCAACAACTTGATGTCAGCAGCTCCCGGTCCGAATTCATAATTGGCGATAATGGCGCCATAAGGCTGACCGCCAAACTGTCCATATTCAGCGGTATAACAGTTACGATACAAACCACTCTTTGTGATTTCCGGAGAGTCCTCGAAATCGTTGAGCAAATCTTCCTTGCTCACATTCATGACTTCGATTTTGATATTTTCGCGGAAGTTAGTGCGATCAACCAAAAATTTCAAAGAACGCCAAGATGACTCGAGTCGTTGAAATTCAGGATTATGCAAAATCTCATCGACTTGACGACAAAGTTTCTTGTCGAGATCCGCAATCATCTCGTCCGCAAGTCCTGCGGTGACGCGGTCTGTAATGCGGCCCGGCTCAAGCAGCGACGTAATAAACGTCTGAATGCCTTGTTTTGTGATGTCGTAAGATTCGCCTCCGGGACGAACATTGCTTGTCATCAACAACTCGTCTAGCAACGAACCACTGCTCGCGGCTGCGCCAGACTCTTCTTTCTTCGCTTCTTCACTCATTTGAATGACCTCGAGTTATTTCTTGTCAATGCCGAGTTCGGCAAGCAACTTGGCGCGCATACCCTCGTCGGAGACAAGAGCCTGCAGTTTTTTTCTAAAATCCGGTACGTTGCCCAGGGGACCTTTGAGCGCTTTTAATGCATTACGCAACTCAATGATTTCCTTTAACTCGGGCACTTTTTCGACAATGGCATCAGGCTCAAAGTCACGCAGAGATTCAAATTTCAAACTCACTGGCAAGTTGTCTTCTGAGTTTGGCAAAAGCTTGTTAGGAACAGACAAATCCAAAGATAATTTTTGTGCTTTGAGCACATCGTTGTAATTATCTTTATCTATGTTGATGGGCTTGCGCTCTTCGACAGGACGATCATCTTGCTTTTGGGTAAAGTCACCAACCACCAAAAGCTTGTGAGGAAGTTCGACTTCAGCTTGGGCATCGCCCGTTGCTGGTTTGTACGTGATGTTGACTCTTTCTTTAGGGGCGACGGAACCTTCAGTAGCCAAAATATTCTCCTTGAATATGAACTAGTTTTTTTGATTGTGGCATTTAGTTGTTTCAAAAGCGTCACAAAATCTATATCTTTCTTGCGATGTAATGCAATGTAATAAACGAAACTGGCTTACGATCTATGCTCCTGTATCTTGATAAAACATAGACGAGTCTAAGTACTTTTTATGGCGACTGACTACAAATCTTTTTATACTGATGAATTACGCCGCCTGCGTCATTACTCCAAAGAATTTGCGCGCGACAACCCTGCAATCGCTCCTATGCTGGGAACGCCTGCTGTTGATCCCGATATAGAGCGCTTACTCGAGGGTGTCGCGTTCCTCAACGGACATACGCGCCAAAAGCTTGACGACGAGTTTCCAGAGATTGCTCAAGAGCTCTCCGGCATTTTGATTCCGCAAATATTGCGACCTGTTCCCGCAGCAACCATGATGGTGTTCGAACCTAAAGCTTCCCTTAGAGAGCCTGCGGTCATTCCAGCTGGCACAGAACTTGGCGCAAGACCTGTCGAAGGGGTAACTTGCCGTTTCATCACGACCATCGATGCTCAAATAGAGCAAGTTTCTTTGAATCAGGTTTCGTGGCGAGTCACCGACTCAGGGGAAAAATTTCTAAGGCTGGAAATATCAGCGAAACAGGCTACCCAAGGCCTACAACTGCCCGATCGGTTACGTTTTTTTCTTGGCGACAACCCAGAAATCGCCGCGAATCTCTTGATGCTATTGCAATATTTCAGTGATCGCGTTGAGATAATCGACCAAAAACATGGTCGCATCCCGGTCGGGAAGGCTCTGGTGTTTCCCGGATTTGACGAGTCATTATTACCACAGCCCGTTAACGAGATGCCAGGTTTTGGAATGATTAGGGAGTTGCTTTTTTTTCCTGAAAAATTCCTTTATGTAGAATTTTCTGGCTTGACGGTCCTTGCGCCCCGCTTGAGTAGTCCCAACCTTGCCTTAGAAGTCGCGCTTGGTAAATGTCAATATCCATTGCCGGCATTGTCCGACAAAAGCTTTTTGCTTAATGTCGTGCCTGCCGTCAATTTGTTCAAGCAATCGGCAGAACCCGTTAACGTGACACATGAAATTCCTGATTACCTTGTTCTGCCCGATGGACTAGCACGTCAGCATCATCAAATTTATTCGATTGACTCGGTCATTGGCTTGCGCCAGGGTGACATCAACCATCGTTCTTATGTGCCTTTTTCCTGGATGCAATTGGGTCGAGATCAGAGCGAGAGGACCTATCGGAAGAGCATCAAACCAGCAATGAGCGGTGATTGGGTGGAGACTTACTTGGCGCTCGCTTACGAACCAAATGAAATCCCGCAACCCGAAACGCTTTCCATTGAGTTGACGTGTACGAACCGATGGTTACCCGAGCGGTTGAAACTTGGTGAAGTGTGTGAGCCCACCAATACTTCGCCAGAACGTTGCGCATTTCGTAATATCACTTCTGTCAAAGGTTCTGTCGATGCGCCGATAGGCGAAGATTTGTTATGGGCTTGTATCAGCCACACCGCGCTGAATTTTATGTCGTTGGGTAACACAGAAACGACATGCTCTCTCTTGCGGCTTTACAACAGTTTTAGAACGAACGACCATACCATCCGACTGGCTAATACGCGTCAAATCGAGGGCATATTAAGTGTTGAGACTGCACCAGAAACCCGGATTCATTTTGGCACGGTGATACGCGGTCAAGTCGTCAAAATGGTATGCGACCAGTCCAATTGGCCTTCCGTGGGATCCATGTATTTGTGGGGCTGTGTACTTGCGAGATTTTTTGCAACGTATGCCAGCATCAACATGTACACCCGCTTCGAAATAAAAGATCGCAACACCGGAGTGGAGTTCAAATGGCCAGCGATGCTCGGCACCAAGCCGCTGATCTAACGCGCCGTCTTCTAAACAGAAGCGATCGCTATTCATTTTTTCAGGCCTATCGCCTGATAAGGTTACTGGCTAAACGCGAGGGCGTCGCCGAACAAGACGCCATCCGAGTGCGGCCGAATCTCAGCCTAGGCTTTCCTCAAACAGACTTAGAAAGTATTGAGGAGCAAGGAAATCAGCGCTATCGCATCACAGCCAACTTTCTGGGGCTTTATGGGGTTGACTCCCCCTTACCTACTTTTTATACCGAGGACTTGCTCAACGAACTGGCAGATGGCTACAGTGTCAATCGAGAGTTTCTGGACATTTTTGCCCAATCGATTTATCCAATGCTCTTTAAAGCATGGATCAAGGCGCGCCCCTCCTGAAGGATCGTAGAGTACGGCGATCGTCGGATGCTTGAAATTCTGTTTGCTTTTGTTGGAATTGAAAAACCACAAGACAAATTTTCTCAGCCAGGCGTTGAGTCTTTACTTGTTTGTGGTGCGCTTTACAACCAGCAGAACCGCACGGCAGAGGGACTTAAAGCCGTTCTTCAGACCACCTTTCCCGATACCCAGGCAGATGTGAAACAACTCCAGACCGTGTGGGTCTCCATCGCACAGGAGCAACGGTTTAGCCTAGGTCAACAGGCCTGTATTTTAGGTGCGGACGCACACCTGGGTACCCAGTGCAAAACTCTGGATGGCATCACGACTGTCTTGGCTGACTTATCGATTCAATCTTTTACCGCCTTGATGCCAGGTGGCAACCAACACGAACGCTTCAGATTTTTAGTTGACTACTATCTGATAGAACCCTATCCGGTTCGCGTCGAGCTTCGATTAAAAGCGGGTGAAACCTCTCCCGCCTGCATAGCCTCTGAGCACTGGTCCAGATTGGGCGCGGACACATGGCTCATTTCGAACAGCACAGATAATCAGACCGGCACCTCTTTTATGTTGCATTTACGCAAACCCTAAGAAAATTTAGAGGAATAAGCAATGCTCAATATCAGGACAATATCGCTTACAGTCTTTTTCGCTGCTACAGACTAGCCACAGTCAAATTCGGTTAACCCAATGACCTTATCGCGTTTGCGACACCTCGTAAACAGGCCGACCCGCAGTGGTCAGCTCGACGCGCGCACCCGGGTAGTATTTCACGCGGGCAGTCTGTTTCTGGCCTTGATGTGTATAGGTGATCAAATAAGCCGCCTGCCGATACTGAACACGCTCAGGCTTGGTGCACGTCGTCTCCAAATAAAAGTTCTGATTTGCCAAAAACTGGCCTGGCTGGGGCGCCTGCAGATCTTCATTTGGAGGAAAGATGAGATCCCAGGCCAGCTTACCAAGAACACCTCCCAACAAAGTGAATCCCGCCGTCATTGGTATAGAAGCCGGCCACAAACTATAGGCCAATACGCCCATGCCGTATCCTCCCGCCGTCGCGCCTGGTCCGGCTACAGCGCCCACCACGGCACCGCCAGCCACAGTAGGCCACTTCCATTTTTGACTTGCTTCGCCGTAATTACCTGTAAATTTCAAGGCAATCGCCCCCCCCATCACCGCGCCAAGCAAGGGTTGCCAATTTTTCACGAGCCAAGGCGTTTTTTTTTGTTCACTCACCGCTTTCTCGTGAGCGGTCAGGATAGTTTGCCAGCAAACTTCAGGACGCGTCACCTCTGCAAAAGTTTCCTGCGTGATAGATAAAACAGGCGCTGTGACGATCTGTGCACTAACATGAGCTGCTCCAATCGCGCATGCTAAGGTAGCAAACACAACGGGGATGGCTTGCCTGCGAAATACTCTAGGTTGGGGTCGCACGTGTCGCATGTTTTAAACTCATTAGTTGATCCAATCATACAGCGTCAAGTTTTTAATGCATAGGATGGTTTCGCATGCCCAAGATCGTCGGTAAATATGGATTATATGGAGTACTGCTTGTATTGCTTTCTGTTCTAACAGGTTGTGGCCTCACGGGCCCCTCCAATGCGGTCAAACAAGACAAAGTGAAAGCTGAGGTCAAATGGCCATTTGCCAAAAATGGCATCATGATCGAGTTAGCAAGTGACCTCGACCTCAATTACTATTCTGGACAGGCTCACACGTTAGTGCTTGGGATCTTGCAGTTCGATGATGAGAAAATATTTCCCAAGCTATTGAGCAAGCCTGCTGACCTCATGAAGTCTCTCACGAGCGGAAACTTGCCGGCCGGTGTCCTTCAACTTGACCGCTATGTCCTCAGCCCTGATACTCGATTGATCCTAGAAGTGGATCGTGTTCAGGATGCCAAATTTATAGGTATCGTCGCGGGCTATTATCAATTTGATGCCGCAAGGTCAGTGCGATATTTCCGTGTCCCGCTCAATATGCAGTCAAGCGGTTTGATTTCAAAAGATTACAAAGCAGAGCCAGCCGTACTTGCCCTGCGCTTGGGTCTCGGTGCACAGCGAATTGTGAACGCAGTGAGTTTGACTCACGATGCGGATGCGCCGCCCTTGCCTAAAGAAGATATTCCAAAAACCAATGGCAATCTTGAAATCAATCTTTCGCCAGAGGTAATGAATCAAGCGGCTCAAAGAGCAGGCTCTCTGATCAAGCTCGGTCGATGATGAACTACCCTAGGTCAATTTTCTTTGCATCCACTTTCACGGCGTGCTGAGAATGTAGCTTGGTGAAACTGGATTTCAACAAAATCTGATGCTCAGCGGTGTATTGGATATTTGCAGCTTGCGTTCGATCCAGACCATCGATCAATCTAAAGCTGTTTCGTATCTTTGCGATCATACGATCCATTTGGTGTCGAACTAGATTCGCTACGACTGTAATGGTGTTGGCGCGTTCAGACTTATCTTGATAGATCCCCTGAAACCGCTCTATACGAAACTCACTCTCCGTGGCGGTCAGGTTGATGGCATGTGCTTTTATGTGCAAGTGGTTGCCATCTGTCAAAAGACTCACCTCCTTTCCAAGAGAATAGCTCCGCGAACGTTGTGCTGCTTGCTTTAATACAGCCAGCACAAAATGCGCTTGACTTTCATGATCGAGATGAACAAGAACGAGGTCGCCAGGCAAGGGATTGAGAAGACAGCTTGCGCTGCAGCTGGACCTTAATAGAGGTCCGCCATCAAGTCCCTGAATAATGATGACATCATCCATCACATCAGTCACAACGAGGCGCGATAGACCGCTCTCTGAAACAGGAAAAGTCACGTGTGCAAGTCGAGACTTATCTCGAAATACTGGAACATTTACTTCTGATCTGGATTGCATGTTGGGCACCTTAATTAGCCATGACAATGGATTGACTGGGAGCAATAACAGATCCAACAGCATTGCCTTTATTCGCCTTGACTGGGTCACCAAGTCGGACCGCTGGTTTCCCTCCAATCGTGACGATCAAGCTGCCCATGATGAATTCAACCTCCTGAATAAAAGTACCTGAAACAACGCCCCCGGCCACACCCGCTTCATCACCACTGGAGATTGGGATCTTTGAGGCTTTGTTTAAAGAAGGTGCGCCACCAATCAAGACGTTTGTAACTGGCGGCATACCCATTGCGAGTTGAGCCATATTTGGATACGGCAATGGAACCGGCGGGGCGGGTGGTGCGGGTGTTTTGCAGACGTCTGGCATCGCCATGGTGCTACCACCTCCTGCAGTGCAAATGAACATGCTTGCGCTCTCCTGTGGTCAGAGCTGATTCAATTAAGGCTTAGGTGCCCAATTCTCGGCAGCAAGACGATCAGGGTTTGTGCCCTCCACGTCTACCAAGGACGCCTGCTCCCAAAGCGTATTTTTTTGAGATACGTCATGCATATTGACTGTTTTGAGCTTGGCTTTGGTGAAGTCACTACCGTCAAGCGTTGCACCTGTGAGCGTACATTGCTCAAGCGATGCACTCTTCCAGTTACTGCTTGCTGCTTGCGCCTCACCAAAAATACAAGACTGCATTGCGGCGCCTTCGAAAGAAGCCTGCTTGAGGCTCGCCTTCTGAAAATTGCAAAGCTTAATGTCAGCCTCTACAAAAATCGCTTGATCAAGTACACCTTGTTCAAAGG
>CAMAYM010000113.1 GCA_945862495.1 Bordetella parapertussis
GGCAACAGTCTCTGGTCCAGCTTTCCACGCCTGCAGGGTCACACCCGCTTTATTAGCGGCATCGAGGCCTTCGATTTTATCCATCATCAAGCCGATCCCGGGTGACAACACAAGCTTGTCGTACTTCACCGTCTGGCCCGAGGCGAGTTGAACGGTTTTCTTTTGTCGATCAATGCTCGCAACCATGTCTTTCACCATTTTCACGCCATGATTTTTTCCAAGGCCTGAGTACGGAACTGAAAGTGCGCTGAGTTTTTGTGAGCCACCCACCACCAGATTGGAGAGCGGGCAAGAAATAAACTCAGGGTTTGGTTCGATCAGCGTGACCTGCGCTGTGTTGTTTGACAACATACGCAAGTATTTCGCGGCAGTCGCTCCACCGTAACCTGCACCTACAACAACGATCTGTGCAGATTTCAGCGAGCTAGCTCGCGCTTGGCCATTTAAACCAAATGCCAAACCGGCAACTGCTGCGCTTTGTCCAAGAAAATGACGACGATTCATAATATTGCCCCTTTAGTTTTTCTTGCCAAGAACGCTAGCAATTGTTTTGAGTTGTTCGTCGGTATACCCTTTTGCAAGTTGATGCATGATGGTCCCTGTTCTCTTGCCAGTCTTATAGGCCATCAGCAGTTCATACATGACGGATTCTGGAAGATGATTAATCATAGGTACCGTCACGCCAGGGACGCTGACGCCATTTGTGCCATGGCAGTTTGCGCAGGTCGCGGCAAGACTTTGGTTATATAACCGCTGTGCTTGTATGTCTTGCGCTTGAGCGGTTCCGCCTATTGTCAGACCGATAAGCCCTGACAGCATCAGTGCCGTCGTCGCGAGTGTGTTACGCATCGAATTCTCCTCATTTAATTTTTAACTTTATATACTATCGTCTCTGTAATGACGTCTATTTGGCAATCAAGGTTTACCCTTGAGGCCTTTTTCACTTCATTTATTTTACGCCTTAGTAAGCACCTCTCTATCTCAGACGCCATGTTGTGCAAACCAGCTTAAACACTTATCCCAGCCGTCTTTGGCCGGCCCAGCCTGATACGTGGCACGGTAATCCGCATGAAATGCATGTGGCGCGTCGGGATAAATCTCAAACCGGCTGGCTGCTGCTGCTTTATTACTTGTCGCTGCTGCGAGTGCTTTTTTCATTTGATCGACGGTTTCTAAACTGATCCCTGTATCTTTGCCGCCATATAGCCCGAGGACGGGCGCCTTGAGTTGCGCGGCTAAGTCGACCGGATGCGTTGGAAAGTTTTCACTTTTCTCTCCGACGAGACGGCCGTACCAGGCAACGCCCGCCTTGACTTGCGGGAGATATGCGCTTGCGAGCCAAGTGATACGGCCTCCCCAGCAAAAACCAGTTACGCCCACTCTGTTGATGTCTCCACCTTGCGTAACCGCCCACTTCAAGGCGGTTTCAATATCCGCCATCACTTGCTTGTCTGGTGTCTTTGAGACGATTTGCGACATGATTTCAGCCATTGTTCCAAGCGCGGTTGGATCTCCAGCTCTGGTGAAAAACTCTGGCGCGATTGCGAGGTAACCACGTTTCGCAAAACGGCGTACAACGTCCGCAATATGCTCATGCACCCCGAATATTTCACTCGCAACAATCACAATGGGCAGTTTATTTTGAACGCCTACGGGTCTAGCAACGTAGGCATAAAGCTCATTATCGCCGTCCACGATTGTTTCTTCACCGGCCTTGATGCCCGAAAAGTCTGTTTGTATGACTTGAGCAAAAGTAGGCTGAGCCACAGAGGCAAAACCAAGCCCTAAACCCACGGCTGAGGAGTTCCGCAAAAACTCCCGGCGTGTTCGCCGCGGATCTCCGCTTAGCGCTTCGAGATCTGAGAACTGATCCGAATTCATTTGCCGCTCCTTAAATCTATGATTTTTTTGACTTTTTATGGCAAACATCTTAATGCATTAGGGTTTGCCTTAGTTTATTAAATAGTGAAAATTTAGTACTTTAGCTAACATATACCCTGACGATATTTGTTTATAACAAGAGGCAATATAAATGTCTTTAATGGGTTTTACCTATACCAATCCGTTATTTTAGGCGAGTGAGGACTAAATTGAATCCGAAAGACCTAGTGTTTCAACCCGGAAAGCTCCAAAAAGCACCCGAGAATTTTTTGTCTAGAGACTTTGCCTCTGACTTAACAGAAAAAGGGATGGACGACACACGCCGCGGTTTTTTACGAAACAGCTTTTTTGGTGCGCTCGCTGCTGGAGCTGCTACAGGCGGAGTGGTCAATACTGCGCGCGCTTCGCAAGGTGATCCAGCCATTCTTGAAAAAAAACCCTGGCAAACTACACTCGGTCAGCCTGTCGCCGCCAAGCCCTACGGCATGCCGTCAAAATATGAAGCCAATTTGCAGCGCAGAGAATCTCCTGGTTTGACCCGTGTTTCTGCGGCCTCTGTGGCATTTACACCACTGCAAGGCCTCTTTGGCATGATCACGCCAAGTGGCTTGCACTTTGAACGTCATCACCAAGGCTGGTATGACATCGATCCGGCGCAACACCGTCTGATGATCAATGGTCTTGTTAAAAAAGACATGGTGTTCACCATGGAAGATCTGATGCGTCTGCCTTCCGTGTCGCGTATTCACTTTATTGAGTGTGGCGCCAACACGGGCATGGAGTGGGGCAACGTCGCAGTGCCAACCGTTCAGTACACGCATGGCATGATTTCCTGTTGCGAATTCACAGGTATTCCCTTGTCGCTTCTGCTCGACATGGTCGGCGCAGACTTTACCAAGGGTAAATATGTGCTGGCCGAAGGCGGTGATGGCTCAGGCATGACGCGTACGATTCCAATGGAGCTCGCACGTGACGACGTCATCGTCGCCTGGGCAATGAATGGCGAAATGCTGCGCCCTGAAAACGGCTACCCCTTGCGCCTCGTTGTTCCAGGCGTTCAGGGCGTGAGCTCGGTCAAATGGCTGCGTCGTTTAGAAGTCGGCGATATGCCCTACGGAGCCAAGGACGAAGCCATTCACTACGTCGACCTGATGCCCGACGGTATGCATCGGCAATACACGACCATTCAAGAGTGTAAATCTGTCATCACGACTCCGTCGGGTGGGCAACAACTCCTCACCACAGGTTTTTACAACATTAGCGGTATCGCTTGGTCGGGACGCGGAAAAATTAAGCGTGTCGATGTCTCTGTGGATGGTGGTCGTAACTGGCGTGAAGCCCGCATGGAATCTCCTATCCTGAGCAAAGCCCTAACGCGCTTTAACATTAACTGGGTTTGGGATGGAAAGCCTGCAATCTTGCAATCGCGCGCCATCGACGAAACGGGTTATATACAACCGCCAATCCGCATGCTCAGAGAGGTGCGCGGCACGCGCTCCATCTACCATAACAATGCCATTCAATCTTGGAAAGTCGACACAAATGGAGAGGTCAGCAATGTTCAAGTTGGTTAAAACGATTACCAGCCTTGCTGCCCTCGCGTTAGCAAGCAGCTTGGTTCAAGCTCAAAATATGGCTGAATTTGCAGGCATCGGCCGCGTGGCAACACCTGCGGAGATCAAAGCTTGGGATATTGACGTCAGACCAGACTTTAAAGGTCTACCTAAAGGCTCAGGCACGGCAGACCAAGGCCAACAAATCTGGGATGCGCAATGTGCCAGTTGCCATGGGACTTTTGGCGAGTCCAATGAAGTATTCACGCCTCTCATTGGTGGAACAACCGCAAAAGATATCGAAACAGGTCGTGTCGCTTCGTTGACTTCACCAAATCAACCTCAGCGCACCACACTGATGAAAGTCCCAACAGTCTCCACGCTGTATGACTATATCTATCGTGCGATGCCTTGGAATGCGCCACGATCTTTATCCGCAGATGATACGTATGCCTTGGTAGCCTATATGTTGGCACTGGGTGAAGTTGTGCCAGAGGACTTTACTCTCAGCGATAAAAACATCGCCGAAGTACAAAAACGTATGCCTAACCGTAATGGCATGACGGACAAACACGGCATGTGGACGATCAACGGTACCCCTGATGTCAAAGCAACAGCGTGTATGACAAACTGCGTGGCCGAAGTCAAAATCACTTCGACACTCCCTGATTTTGCTCGCAATGCCCACAACAACTTAGCAGAGCAGGATCGCACATTCGGTCCTTATCGCGGCTCAGACTCAACAAAACCGCCCCTCAAAGCACTCCCGGGTGCTAACTATGTTGCTAGCGTTACAGCCGTGAAAACCGCTGCCCCCGCCAATCAGGCAGCTCCAGCAAAGCCTGCTGCAGCTGCAGGCGCAGACACAGCTGCGCTTCAACAATCCTTTACCAAGAACAACTGCGCGGCATGTCACGCCCCTGCAGCAAAAGGTGTGGGACCCTCCAATGCTGATATCGCAAAAAAATACAAAGATCAGGATGTCCTTGCCAAGCTGAGTGCAAAAGTCAAAAATGGCGGCTCTGGTGCTTGGGGCATGATTCCCATGCCCCCCCATCCTCAAGTCCCAGATGACGAAATTAATCGTCTCGTCAAATGGATGCTGAGTGGCTCTTAAGCGCCGTCGCAAATCACTCTTTTTTCATAACTTAACAATAATTTAATTACAAATTCTCTCCGCAAAGGAAAAATAATGAACGTACAACGACGCAGACTTCTGCAAATGACCGCCTTAGTAAGCTTGATGGCCAGCGCCGGACTGATGACAGAAGCAGAAGCAGCAACATGGAACAAGGCCGCTTTCGAAGCAAAGACCATTGACGACGTAGCGAAAATATTGGGTGGCGGTGCACCACAAAAATCAGATGCTGTGACACTGCGCGCGCCTGATATCGCCGAGAACGGCGCCGTCGTTCCCGTTGGCGTGGAAACAAGCTTGAAAGCAACCGAGATGGCCATCTTGGTTGAAAAGAACCCAAGCGCTTTGGCTGCGATGTTTATCGTACCGGCAGGTGCTGAAGCCTTTGCATCTACACGCGTCAAAATGGGTCAAACATCAAATGTTTACGCTTTGGCTAAAGTAGATGGTAAGTGGTTGATGTCTTCGAAAGAAGTCAAGGTCACGCTCGGTGGTTGCGGCGGTTAATTGCGCACATCGCTCGCTCTAACATTCCACTTACCTTAAAAATTGAGCCCACTCTGGGCATGTAGATAGTTTAGGAGAAACAATTATGGCAAGCCCAATGCGCATTCGCGCAACTGAAAAAGATGGCGTTGTTGACGTTCGCGTTCTGATGAAACATGACATGGAAACAGGTCAACGTAAAAACCCAGAGGGAACACTCATCCCTGCTTGGTTTATTTCTACCATCGAAGCGAAAGTAGGCGACAAAGTTGTCTATGCTGCTCAGTTTGGTCCTGCAGTCTCGAAAGATCCTTTCTTGCACTTCAAACTCAAAGGATCTGCTAAAAAAGGCGACTCAATGACCGTCACTTGGGTCGACAACAAAGGCGAGACCCGTACCGACAAAACCGATATCAAATAACAAATTAGTCTGCCTTGGAGGGCTCGCATACAGCGATCCTTTCTAGTTGACAAAAAGGAGACATTCCATGAAACGGTATGTATTTGCTGGGTTACTTGCTGGCCTGATCGGAACATCATCGATCGCATCTGCTCAATCTGCATCAGATCAGCTCGCCGAGTATCGCCGCATGCTTGCGGACGGCAATCCCTCCGAACTCTACGAAGCTGAAGGCGAAGAGCTTTGGAGTAAACCCGCCGGCCCCAAAAAAGCCAGTCTAGAAAAGTGCGATCTCGGACTCGGTCCTGGTGTGGTCAAGGGAGCCTCGGCTGAACTGCCTCGCTACTTTAAAGATACCGATCGTGTTCAAGACTTAGAGTCTCGTCTCATGACCTGTATGAGCACGCTTCAAGGTATTCCCGAAGCTGACATCGTCAAAGGCTCTTTTGGCAAAGGCGTTAGAAAAGATCTAGAGGCTGTTGTCGCATACGTTGTCACGCAATCAAAAGACATGAAGGTCAATGTCCCTGCCACACATCCCAAGGAAAAGGAAATGCTGGCGCTTGGCGAAAAGATTTTCTATCTCCAGGGTGGCCCCATGGACTTTTCTTGCGCATCTTGTCATGCCGTCGATGACAAACGAATTCGCATGCAAGACTTGCCAAACTTGACCAAATCAAAAGGGGCTGCAGAAGGTTGGGGCAGTTGGCCTGCGTATCGTGTTTCAAGTGGCACTTTTTGGACGATGCAACGTCGCTTAAACGACTGCTATCGCCAACAGCGTATGCCCTTCCCTATCTATGGCTCTGATGCAACGATCGCGCTTTCTGTCTTTATGGCAAACAAAGCAGACGGCGGAACCATCCAGACTCCTGGTTTGAAGCGATAATTCGAGGGCACAATCAAATGAAAACAACATTAACAAAACTCGGGCTTGGTTTCTCAACAGTCGTGGTCATGCTGACCGCTGCACCGGTAAGCTTTGCACAAAAAGTCGATCCTGCTGTACAAGCTGTGATGGAGCGCAGCTTCCGTGAGCAGGGCATCGCAAAACTCGATCGCATCAAACAAGATGAGTTCCAGGCCTTGTGTTCGGATGAAAAATTCCGAGCCAGTGCCGAAGGCCAGAAGAAAGCCGAGGCTCTCCAAAAAGCAGCTCTTGCTGCGATTAAGCCGCCTTCCGATGGAAAATATCTGGGTGACTGGAAAGCCGGTGAAAAAGTCGCCCAAAGTGGTCGAGGCGCAACTTGGAGCGACACACTCAAAACTGTCAATGGCGGAGGTTGCTATAACTGCCACCAAATCACCAAAGAAGAAATTTCTTATGGCACGATCGGTCCGTCCTTGTTGAACTACGGGAAAGTGCGTGGCAACAGCGAACCCATTCTGGTTTATACCTGGAACCGTATTAACAACTCCAAGGCCTATAACGCTTGCAGCAACATGCCTCGCATGGCGCACTTTGATTTGCTAACAGAACAGCAAATGAAAGACGTGATGGCATTGTTGTTAGACCCAGCCTCTCCTGTTAACAAATAAATTTACAGAATCAAAGCATCACGCTGCAAGGAAGCACATCATGGGTATGAGTCGTCGTGAGTTTGTCCAGCTAATGGCTATTGCATCTGCTGCGGGTCTCTCGCTCGGATCAGGCGCCAGTCGTGCACAGGCGGCATCGTCTCTGTATGACTTGCCAAAATTCGGCAATGTGCATTTGATGCACTTTACGGATTGCCACGCTCAACTCAAACCCATTTATTTTCGTGAGCCCAACGTCAATTTAGGGTTTGACTCACAGTTCGGTAAACCTCCTCATTTAGTCGGAGATGCCTTCCTGAAGCACTATGGCATCAAACCAGGTACCCACGATGCGCATGCGTTGACTTACCTCGACTTTGATAAAGCGGCACTGCAATATGGCAAGGTTGGCGGTTTTGCGCATATGGCCACGTTGGTCAAACAAGTACGTGCAAGTCGTCCCGGCGCACTGCTGTTAGATGGCGGCGACACGTGGCAAGGCTCTGGTACTGCCCTCTGGACCAAGGGTCAAGACATGGTGGATGCCTGTCTTGCACTGGGTGTCGATGTCATGACTGCTCACTGGGAGATGACGCTCGGCGAACAGCGTGTCAAGGAAATCGTCGAAAAAGACTTCGCTGGTAAAGTCAATTTTGTCGCGCAAAATATTAAGACAACAGATTTCGAAGATCCCGTCTTTGATGCCTTCGTCATGAAAGAAATGAATGGAATCCCTGTCGCGATCATCGGACAAGCTTTCCCCTACACGCCAATCGCCAACCCTCGTTATCTAGTGGAAAACTGGTCCTTCGGCATCGACGAAGAGAACATGCAAAAGACCGTCAATTTAGCGCGCTCCAAGGGTGCTCAAGTTGTGGTTGTGCTATCTCATAATGGCATGGACGTCGATCTCAAGATGGCCAGTCGCGTGCGCGGGATTGACGCCATCATGGGCGGCCATACGCACGATGGCGTTCCCGTT
>CAMAYM010000114.1 GCA_945862495.1 Bordetella parapertussis
TGATGGTTCAAGTCATTAAAGATCCACTCGGCACGAAAGGTGCAAGACTTTCCACCCAAATCAGCATTGCGGGCCGCATGCTGGTGTATCTCCCCCATGAGCCGCACATTGGCATTTCACAGAAAATAGGGTCAGAGCCTGACCGGCAGGCTCTGCGGGATCGTCTCCAAGCCTTAATCCCTTTGGAAGAAAAAGGCGGCTTTATCGTTCGCACACAAGCCGAGGGTGCAAACGATCAAGAGCTCGAAGCTGATCTTGCCTATCTCAAAAAAATATGGGGTAACGTGCAACAAGGCGCGAGGACCTTGCCCGCGACCAGCCTACTTCACCAAGATCTGACCCTTGCCCAGCGTGTACTCAGGGATATGGTCACCCCCGAAACCAATCAAATTTTGATTGATTCACGCAGTGTCACGACTCAGTTGAAGACTTGGGCGGACATTTACACACCATCGGTTGTTGAGCGCATCAAACACTACAGCGGCGAACGAACACTTTTTGATACCGCGAACATCGAGGAAGAAATCGCCCGCGCGCTTGCTCGGCGTGTCGATCTGAAATCGGGTGGCTATTTGATTATTGACCAGACTGAGGCGCTCACGACGGTGGACGTGAATACAGGCGGCTTTGTGGGCGGAAGAAATTTCAACGACACAATTTTTAAAACTAATTTAGAAGCCGCACAGGCTATCGCCCGCCAGCTTAGGTTACGTAATTTAGGCGGCATCATCATCCTAGACTTTATTGATATGGATGAAGCAGAGCACCGGGATGCAGTACTAGCCGAACTCAACAAGGCACTGTCCTTTGATCGTACACGCATGACAGTAAACGGCTACACGCAACTGGGCTTAGTTGAAATGACTCGTAAACGCACGCGTGATTCGCTTGCGCATCAAGTGTGCGAGCCTTGCCCGACCTGCCAAAGTCGTGGCCATGTACGCACGAACAAAAGCATTTGCTATGACATCTTGCGAGAGATTTTGAGGGAGGCCAAACAATTCAATCCACGCGAATTTCGCATCCTTGCATCACAGGGCGTCATTGATCTCTTTTTAGAGGAGGAGAGTCAGCACCTTGCAGTATTGGGCGACTTTATTGGAAAAAAAATCTATTTAGAAGTCGCGACGGATTACACGCAAGAGCAATATGACATTGTGCTGACATGACGATTAACAGATTGCGTGAGAATATTTTCAAATTGTCAATACAGAATCATAGGGATATACGCGGGTGCGCGCTGAGTGTGCTTGAGGGATAGAATCAATAAGTATTGTCAAAAACTTTAAGCTTTATAAAAAGAAATCAGACAAATCTAAAGGAGAAAGATATGAAAAAAGTTTTAACCTCACGCATTGTTAGCACGCTCGGGCTAGCCACGCTTGCTTTGTCAGGTGCACTCAGCATTTCGACTGTGCACGCGCAGTCAACCTACCCAAACAAACCGATTAAATTTGTGGTGCCTTACTCTGCTGGCACGACAACTGATGTGATCGCACGCGTCTATGCCGACAAACTTGGCAAAGTGCTCGGTCAAAATATTATTGTCGATAACAAAGCGGGTGCGGGCGGAAACATCTCGGCCGAATCCGTGGCGCGTGCTGCGCCCGACGGCTACACCTTGACCTTTTCAACAAGTGCAACGCATGCCACCAATCCATCGCTTTATAAAAATGTAAATTTTGATCCGATCAAAGACTTCACGCATATCGCACTGATGGTCGCAGCACCAAACATGCTCGCGATCAATCCCAAAATCCCCGCCACCAATATGGCGGAACTCATTGCTTATGCGAAAAAAAATCCAGGTAAATTGACCTATATCTCTGCAGGTTCTGGCACCTCGCCACACATGGCCGGCGAGTTACTGAAAACCATGGCAGGTATTGATATTCAGCACGTTCCTTACAAAAACATCAACCAAGGCTTTACAGACTTGTTCGCTGGCACTGTTTCGATGACCTTTTATCACGTCCCAGTCATTTACCCGCATGTAAAGGATGGCCGACTGCGCGCACTCGGTGTAGCGACCAGCGAACGCAGCCCGATTGCTCCCGAAGTGCCCCCTATTGGAGACACTGTTAAAGGTTACGATCTGCGCCCATGGTGGGGCTTGGCAGGACCTGCTGGTATGCCAAAAGATGTCACGGACAAACTGTACGCAGCCACCACCCAAGTCTTGGCTGATCCTGAAGTACAAGAGCGCTTTAAAAATCTTGGTTTGATCATTACGCCAATGACCTCGAAACAATTCAATGACTTTACTGTCACTGAATTGGCAAAATGGAGCAAGATTGTCAAAGACTCCGGCGCAAGTGCAAACTAAACAATGAAATCACAGCAACCTGCAATGCTGCTGCCAACCACGGTGGTTGGCAGTTATCCTCAACCAGACTGGCTAGTTGATCGGGAGCAATTGTCCAAAGGTGTGCCACGGACACGTCAACATGAACTCTGGCGTATTCCTGAGGAGCGACTGGAACAGGCGCAAGATGATGCGACGGTGCTGGCGATCAGAGATATGGAACGCGCGGGCATCGACATCATTACGGATGGCGAAATCAGAAGAGAAAGTTATTCAAACCGTTTTGCCATGGAGCTCGAAGGGGTCGATGGCAAGACTCCAGCCATCATTACGTCAAAAGCAGGCTTACAAACACCCGTACCCCGCGTGGTGAGTAAAATTGTTCGCACTCATCCTGTGGAGATTCGAGATTTGCTATTTTTGAAAGCAAATACGGATCGTCTGGCGAAGATCACCCTGCCCGGCCCTTTTACGATGGGCCAACAGGCAAAAAACGAGTTCTACGCCGATGACGAAGAAATGGTGATGGACTTTGCGGCGGCGGTCAATGCTGAGGCGCTGGATCTACAAGCCGCAGGGGCAGATTTCATTCAACTCGATGAGCCCTGGCTACGTCATGACCCTGAGGCGGCTAAACGCTATGCCGTCAAAGCGATTAATCGTGCACTGCAAGGCATTACGGTGCCGACCATTGTGCATTTGTGCTTTGGCTATGCCGCAGTTGTCAAAGGACAGAAACCAACGGGCTATTCGTTTTTACCAGGCCTGGGCGACTCGATTGCAAAGCAAATTTCTATCGAAGCCGCGCAGCCGCGACTTGACTTGGGTGTGCTGACTGATCTTTCAGGTAAGAAAATCATGTTGGGTGTCCTGGATCTGGGGACACATGACATTGAGACACCCCAGATGGTGGCAGAGCGTATTCGTGCTGGATTGAAATACGTTGCTGCGGAAAACATGATTCCTGCTCCCGACTGCGGCATGAAGTACTTACCAAGAGATGTTGCTTTCGGTAAGCTGCGCGCGCTCGCAGAAGGTGCCAAGATTGTGCGACAAGAACTTTCCTGATCGGGGCTTAAAGCACTGGGGGCAACAAGCTCAAGTCAGGAAAGCTCAGGATGCATCGTGTGCCACGGGGTGGCTTGTTCAAAAGCCGCTCCGGCTCGTAACACAGTCACCTCGTCGTAGTTTTTGCCAATGAGTTGTAACGACACCGGCAGACCCTCACTAGACAAACCGCTCATCACTGCCAAGGCAGGATGTCCAGTGAGGTTAAACGGAACCCGTGCCTGTCTGGTGTAGGTACGGACGACCTCTTTGACATCATCAATCCGGCAAGCAGGATCTAAAGAGTTGGCCGCCAACAAAATATCCACGTTTTCGAAGGCGTGATTGACGCGATCTATCAGCGCACCGCGCATCTGCATGGCCTGAACGTAATCACCTGCGCTTAGAAATGCGCCACACATCAACTTGCGTCTGGACATTTCTGCATAATCTTGTGGGCGTTCACGAAGATTTCGCGCATGGATCGCCCAGCCTTCTGACATCAAGATGATTTTCTGGGCAGCACTAAACTCTTGTAGCGATGGCAAAGTGATGTCCTTGACCTCTGCGCCCAAGCCACGAAATACTTCGCACGCCTCATTGAGGGCTCGGGTCACATCAGGGTGGGCGATTTCATCATTTTCGTGAAAATGACGAATAAAACCAATTCGCAGGCCTTTGACACCCAGCTTGAGATCTCTGGTGTAAGTCGCAGGTTTGTTCGCCTCTGGAGAAGATGAGGTTTGCGCCATCACGTCAAGTAACAGTGCGACATCTTGGACCGTGCGTGCCATCGGCCCCACGTGATCCAGCGACATGGACAACGGGTATACCCCCCGTCTCGACACCAAATCATAGGTCGCCTTGAGACCCGCTAAACCGCAAGCCGCCGCGGGATGACGCACAGATCCACCGGTATCGGTTCCGAGCGCGAGAGGCAAGAATCCCGCAGCGAGTGCTGTACCGGATCCAGAAGATGAACCGCCAGGGTGATGCGCGATATTCCAGGGATTGCGCGCAGGCGGAAACGGTAAGTCAAAAGAAGGACCACCAATTGCAAACTCGTGCAGGGCTAGCTTGCCAAACAAAATCGCTCCTGAGGCACGTAAGGCCTTAATGACGTGCGCATCCTCCACAGCAAGGTGTTCTAGCATAACCTTGGAGTGGCAAGAGGTTCGCTGCCCTGCCATATCGATAATGTCTTTGATCCCGACGGGCACTCCATGCAGGGGCCCTAAGCGTCTTCCAGCCTTGAACTCTCGCTCCGCTAGCTTGGCGGCTTGAAGTGCGGGCACACGGTCGAGCTGGATAAATGCGTGATGTTGAGGCTCTAAAGCATCAATGCGTGCCAATAAGACTTCAAGGACCGTCACAGGAGAAAGCGTCCCTGCGTCATAGGCCTGACTGATTTCCGAAGCGGTCATCCAGTGCATCATGATTTCACCTGCATCACAGGCCAAAGCTCAGCGGTATTGTCGATGGGCGCTTGAAACGCAGCGCGAATATTTAAAGCGGTTCGGGCAGCGGTGGCGACATCTTCTGGAAATTTTGCCAGCGCACCTTCGAGTCCCGCTAACCTGGCGAGCATCTGAATGTCATCGTCCTGAGTGACTGAAGGCGTAGAAGCGGGATGAGCGCTCGCCTGGGAATTTGTTATTTTTTCCGCCATTTTGGACTCCTGTATTTTTTTTTGTATTTTTTTATTTCAAACTGAATTGTTTGCTACGTATGAATGCTCCGAAATCGGCGCGCTCCTCTACGGAATAGTGGCGGGCCTTATCTTCCGACCAGCCATTTAATTTAGCATCCGGATATATATTTGCATGACGCTGCCTGCGGAGGGGAAACAATGCATGGCGACGCGCATCGTACGCATCGATGTGGTCTTTGAGACCCGACGCATCAAACTGATCCACATGCGTGGTGACGGCGAGAGGCAACCGCGGCATGATGCGCCCAGACTCCAGGGGGTAACCCACGCAAAGTCCCGCCACGGGAAATACCGCTTCGGGCAAACCTAACAGCGCACTGGTCTGATCGGCGTGATTTCGCACAGCACTGATGGGTACGGTAACCAAACCAACCGCCTCGGCCGCGCGAATAAACTGGGTCATCACAATGCCCGCATCGACTGCGGCATTCATAAAGTGATCGAGGTGATCATTGACAAAAGGTTTGTCGCGCCATTGTCCGATCTGCCGAACACGGAGATTATTGGCACAAAATACCAAAAATACAGGCGCGTCATTGATCCAAGGCATATCGGGAATCCAATCGGCGATGGACTTGATACGCGCGCGCTCAACCACATGCACGATGTCGGCTTGTTGCAAATCAGATTTTGAGGGCGCCGAAAGCGCGCAAGCAAAGAGCAGCTGAAGAAGGTCTTGTGGAACAGCCTGATTAGCCCATTTACGATGCGAACTGTGTGTCAGCATCCTTAGTAACTCATCTGCGCCAGGCAGATCTGGAGGGATAGGCACAAACTCGCCAAAGCGCTGGAGCACCGCATCGGCTAGTTGTTCAGGAAGCGTGATGGGGCACTGCGACATAACAAATTTCTCCTACTCTTCGCGAAATTGCATTTGATAGAGCGCAGCATATGCGCCCCCACGGGCGAGTAGCTCGGTGTGTGAGCCTTGTTCAATAACTTGACCGTGATCCATGACAACGATCATATCGGCATTTTGAACGGTGGATAAGCGATGGGCAATCACGAGTGTGGTCCTGCCCTTCATCAAGGTTTCAAGCGAAGCTTGAACTTGGCGCTCAGACTCATTGTCGAGCGCCGAGGTGGCCTCATCTAGTATCAAAATCGGTGCGTTTTTAATCAACGCACGTGCAATTGCTAGCCGCTGGCGTTGGCCGCCAGATAAGCGCGTTGCATTTTCACCTACTTGTGTTTGCAAGCCGAGAGGAAGACCCTCAACGAATTCAAATAAGTTGGCAGCCTCCAGCGCGCTTCGAATTTCTGCCTCTGAAGCCTCATGGAGGGCACCATACCCAACGTTGACAGCAATCGTATCGTCAAAAAGCACAACATCTTGGCTAACAAGCGATAATTGCTCGCGCAAAGCGCGTAGATTGAGCGAGTTGATATCGCGCCCGTCAATCAAAATCTCGCCCGTCGAAGGGGAGATGAAACGCGGCAACATGTTGACCAACGTTGTCTTGCCACTCCCTGAGCGTCCGACCAGAGCAACCGTCTGCCCTGGCGCAACAATAATCGATACATTCGACAGCGTATCCTTCTGCGCATCAGAAAAGCGATGCGCAACCTGGCGAAACTCCACACGACCCTGCGCCCTACCCTCGAAACGCCCAGTTCCAGTCTCTGGTTCAGAAGGTTGGTCAACAAGTGTGAACACGCTTTCAGCTGCCACCAGCATTTTTTGCATACGTCCGGCGACCTTGGTCAGACGTTTGATGGGATCAAAAATTTGTGCAAGCGCTGCCATAAACGCCGCAAAACTTCCGACGGTGAGCGTCCCAGCATTCGCTTGGTTGAGCGCGACTGCAATGACGGCCGCCACGGCGATTGAGATAATGACCTGCGTGATTGGCGTCATTGCGGCATCGGAAGTCGCTGCACGCATATCAAAACGCCTTAGGCGTCCACTCACATAAGAAAAGCGGCTGCGTTCGAATTCATATCCGTCAAAGAGCTTAACGACCCGTTGACCGTCGATGCCCTCGCTCACTACCCGCGTCAGTTCGGCATTCATGTTGACCGTGTCTTGATTGATTCGACGCAAACGGGCAATAAAAGAACGGGAGATCAACACTGAAATTGGCATCGTCACCAAAATGATCAGCGTGAGCTCCCAGGACATATAGAGCAACACACCTATCATTGCGATCACAACAAGCGTCTCACGCACAATCACGGTTAAGACTTCAGTCGCATAACTCGTCACGTTACCGGCATCGACCGTGAAACGATTGAGTAGTCGACCAGTATCGCCTTTTTTGAAATCGCTGTCTGGCATGGTCAGCAATTTTTCGAACATATCGCGTCTGACACCCAACAAGACGTTATTAGCGACCCAAGCAAGCAGATAGTCACTAAAAAAGTTACAAATCCCGCGAAATAAAATCAACGTAATGATCACTAGAGGGACTTGCCAGACATATTCGGGCTTGCCACCCGAAAAACCCTCATCCAGCAGCGGCTTCATTGCGACCGCCAACGTCGGCTGCGCGGCAGCAGCGCCGGCCATAAACAGTATAGCGAGTGCGAGCCCTTTCCAGTAGTTGCCCACACGGCTGTAGATACGCATCCACAAACTGTTTTGAAACGACTGAGCAGATACAGGTGCTGATTCGGCGGGTGATGTCAAAATGAGGCTCTAAAATCAGATAATTTAATGATTTTACTCGTCTGAGCCACCCGACGTCACCAATGTATCAGTCCCTCAACACAAACAGACCTCAACATGACCGCGCAAGCCTTAAATAAACACTCGACTCCCATTCTGATTCGCCTGCCAAACTGGATCGGTGATGTCTGTATGTGCCTGCCGGCGCTCCACTTATTGGCCCAGGCCGGAGTACCTGTTGTGGTGTGTGCGCGAGAATGGGC